>JBAUMA010000260.1:0-10384 GCA_049578485.1 Specibacter sp. | reverse complement strand
GCTCAGGAACTGCTTGACGGTCCGCGCCGCAGCCACGAGCTCGGCCGGGCCGGACAGCCAGCCGATCTTCCAGCCCGTGAAGGAGAACGTCTTGCCCGCAGAGGAAATGGTGAGCGTGCGGTCGGCGGCACCGGGCAGCGTGGCCACGGGTATGTGCCGGGGACCGAACGTGAGGTGCTCATACACCTCATCGGTGAGGATGACGGCGTCGTACTTGATGGCCAGGCGCACCACCTCGGCCAGCACCTCCTCCGGGAACATGGCACCCGTGGGGTTGTGCGGATTGTTCAGGATGACCATCTTGGTGCGCGGGCTGAAGCTGTCCTCCAGCGTGGCCAGGTCCGGCATGAAGTCGGGGGCCAGCAGGGCCGCCGTGGTGTGCGTGGCCCCGCTGAGGCCGATCATGGCGCCGTAGGAATCGTAGAACGGCTCAAAGGTGAGCACCTCGTCGCCGGGACCCGCCAGCGACAGCACGGCCGAGGCGATGGCCTCCGTGGCGCCCGTGGTGATGATGATTTCAGTTTCCGGGTCCGGGGTGAGCCCGTAAAACCGCTCCTGGTGCTCGGCGACTGCCTGGCGCAAATCCAGGATCCCCTTGCCGGGGGCGTACTGGTTGTTGCCGTTGGCGATGGCCTCCTGGGCCAGCCGGCTCAGCTGAGCCGGGCCGTCCTCGTCGGGGAAGCCCTGGCCAAGGTTGATGGCGTTGTGCCGGTTGGCGAGGGTGGTGATCTCCTCAAAGATGGTCACTGCCAGGGAGCCGTCCGGGCCCATGAGGTTGGCCCCTTTTGCTGTGCGCTGCCATGGCGTGCTCATTGCTGCTCCTCTGTGGATTTCCGCGACCCCGCGGTGGCGGCCGGTGCTTGTGGCTTGTGGCCACGGTGAATACGTTACCTGTCGCCACGCCGCGGGCGGGGGTTGGGCGGGGCGGGAGGCACGACGCCGGCCCTGGCTGCGCGCGCGAGGATACCGGTGTCGTCCGTGTTTTTGGCGGTGACAGGCCCCAAACGGCCGTGGCGGCCGCTACCCGTCAGTAGAGTACGTAATGGTGTCGACATGGGCGGGAGTGAGTCGTTTTGACGGCATTGATCGGATAGATTCGGGGCATGCGACGCGCCGTATGCCCCGGATCGTTTGATCCGATCCACAAGGGGCACATTGAAGTTATTGCCCGAGCCACCGGCCTCTTTGACGAGGTCATCGTGGCCGTGTCCACGAACTACGCCAAAACGTACAGGTTCACCCTGAACGAGCGCCTGGAGATGGCACGCACCACGTTTTCGGCGCTGTCCGGGATCGTGGTGGAACCCATGGGTGAGGGCCTGCTGTCCGATTACTGCCACGTGCGCGGGGTCTCGGCGATTGTGAAGGGGCTGCGCTCCTCCTCCGACTTTGACTACGAGCTGCCCATGGCCACCATGAACCGCCAGCTCTCCGGGGTGGAGACGGTGTTCCTGCCGGGGGACAGCCGCTACCTGCACCTGTCCTCCACCCTGATCAAGGAAGTCCACTCCCTGGGCGGGGACGTCTCCGACTTTGTGCCGCGCGCAGTGCTGCGTCGGCTGCAAGGCGACGTGGGTCCGGACACCCGGCCCGTGCCGCTGATTCCGCCGACCCTGTAACTGGTTTCCCGGAACGTTGCGCGTGGCAACCATCGTTCCGTGAGTCTCAGGCAATCCTGATGGGCCCAGTCCGTCCCCGCCGCCCTGAGAGTTACATCACGCGCGGCACGGCCCGGTCGAGTCGACGCCCGGCGTCGAACTGTCGTAGACTGAATGAGGCCGATTTGGCTTTGGTAACGCCAGTTTTGATGCCCGCGACTATTCGGGCTAAGATGGTGCGTCGGTCATATGTTCATTCAGGAGTTCTCATTAGCGCAACCACGTTGGGCAACAAGTCCAACCATGGCACGCCCCTCACCATTGGTGTCAGGGAGCTTGGGCGAAGCCCGGGCAGTATGCTTACTTTCAATGAACATGTACCCGTACCGGACGAATTTGGTACGCCGCTCATCAAGGTGACACCCGGATCCGAACTGGATCTGGAACTCCGTCTTGAGGCCGTCCATGAGGGAATTCTCGTATCGGGCAGTGTGTTGGTCGAAGTGACCGGCGAATGCTCCCGTTGCCTGGAGACCTTCGAGGATGACCTTGAAGTTGATGTGCAAGAACTTTTCTTCTACGAGGAGCCGCCCGCGGACTTCCTTGAACAAGAAGAAGATCAGCAACGTTGGGTCGAGCACGATTCTATCGATCTTGAACCGGTGTTGCGGGACGCAGTGGTAACCGCCCTGCCGTTCCAGCCGGTGTGCCGGGAAGACTGTGAGGGTCTGTGTTCCGAATGCGGAATCCTCCTCGCAGATGAGCCGGGGCACCACCACGAGATCGCAGATCCCCGGTGGGCGGCCCTGCAGGGCTTTACCGGCGAAGAAAACTAGCAAAAAGTTTCAACCCATTGGCACACGCCAGTGAGTTATCGAGAGAAAAGAGTTTGCCGTGGCTGTTCCCAAGCGGAAGATGTCCCGTGCCAATACGCGCGCACGCCGTTCCCAGTGGAAGGCCACCGCGCCGGCCCTGGTCAAGACCATCGAAAACGGCGAGGTTGTTTACAGCCTGCCGCACCAGGCCAAGGTCGTCACCGACTCCGCCGGTACCGCACTGTTCTTGGAATACAAGGGCCGTAAGGTTGCCGACGTCTAAGACGTCCGTTCGGCCGTCCGGCCGTTCGATCGCTGGTTAATAATTTTTGCAGGAGTTGCTTGTGTCCTCAGATCCGGTATCCCCGAAGCTTGAGGATGGGCACAAACTGCTGTTGAAGCGTCTCGGTGTCACTATTGATGCCGGGACGCTTCGTCTTGCCCTGACGCACCGTTCCTACGCGTATGAAAATGGTGGCATTCCCACCAATGAGCGCCTGGAGTTTCTGGGTGACTCCGTCCTGGGCTTCTCCGTCACGGACGCCCTGTACCGCGACAACCCCACACTTCCCGAGGGCGATTTGGCCAAGCGCCGCTCCGCCGTCGTCTCCACCCGCGCCCTTGCCGGCATTGCCCGCACCCTGGGTCTGGGTGAGTTCATCTACCTGGGCCAGGGCGAACGCCTCACCAAGGGCCGCAACAAGTCCTCGATCCTGGCCGACACCATGGAAGCGCTCATCGGCGCCACCTATCTCAGCAACGGGATAGAGGTTGCCCGCGAGCTGGTCATGCGCCTGGTGGGTCCGCTGCTGGCCGATGCCGAGGCCCTTGGCGCCGGCACCGACTGGAAAACCAACATCCAGGAAATCGCCGCCGGGCGCCAGATGGGCACCGTTGCCTACGAGATCACCGGCACCGGCCCTGACCACGACCGCTCCTTCTCTGCCCGCCTGTTCATTGGCGGCCACCACTTCGGCACCGGCACCGGCCCGTCGAAGAAGGAAGCCGAACGCTCCGCCGCAGCGGCCGGCTGGATTGTGTTGCAGGAGCGCTTGGCCCCCTCCAAGCGTTCCAAGCATGCCAAGCACGACGCCGGTTCCTCCTCCGCCGGGCTGCCCCCGGAGGCATCTTCCGGGCCGGCCGCCGGGCCCTCCGTGTAGCAATGCCCGAACTTCCCGAGGTTGAGGTGGTCCGGCGCGGCCTGGAACGCTGGGTTGCGGGGCGGACGATCACCGGCGTTTCTGTTGTTGATCCCCGGTCCATCCGGCGACACGCTCTCGGCGTCGAAGACTTCCGGGGAAACCTGCTCGGCACCACCGTCCTTGATGTGGTCCGGCGCGGGAAGTTCCTGTGGCTGCCGCTGACCGACTCGGCGCCGTCCGACCCACCGCTCTCCGGTGAGCTTCCGCACACCGCCCTGGTGGCTCACCTGGGCATGAGCGGTCAGCTGCTGGTGGAGTCCCCGGAACAGCCGCACGAGAAACACCTCAAAGTCCGGTTGACCTTTTCCCACCGTCCAGACGCGCCCGAAGAACTCCGTTTCATCGACCAGCGCATCTTTGGCGGCCTGTTCGTCACCTCGCTGGTGCCCACGGCCGACGGCCTGCCTGGCGGATGCGGCATGGACTCCATCGACGCTCCCGGTGGCGGGTTGCCGCTGATTCCGTCCGAGGCGGCGCACATTGGCCGGGACCCCTTGGACCCGCACTTTTCCGTCGCTGCGCTGCACGCCAAGCTGCGGGCCCGGAAGACCGGGCTGAAGCGGGCCCTGTTGGACCAGGGGCTCGTCTCTGGCATCGGCAACATCTACGCCGACGAGGCCCTGTGGGCCGCCAAGATGCACTATGCCCGACCCACCGACACCTTGCGGCTGCCCGAGACCGAACGCATCCTCGGTGCTGCGCACGATGTCATGTCCCGTGCCCTCGACGCCGGCGGCACCAGTTTCGATTCCTTATACGTCAACGTCAATGGTGCCTCCGGTTACTTTTCGCGTTCCCTCAACGCCTACGGCCGGGAGGGCGAACCATGTACGCGCTGTGCCTCCTTGGGCTTGGCCACCCGTATCCGCCGCGACACGTTCATGAACAGATCCTCCTACTCCTGCCCGGTGTGCCAGCCCAAACCGCGCAACGCCCGGCTTTAGGGCTGTCCCGGAGCTGACGCCCTGCGCGAAAACTGACCTTGCGCCCGAGAGCGGAGCCCCTCCGTCGGATTTCGATCAAAGTATCAGTGCTGGAAGTGTTTTTCAGTTCTCGGGCGTCCGGATTGAACGTCCCGCAAGAGCCCCGGGTTATCCACAATCGGGCTGGCCCATCTTGTCCGGCCTGCGTCCGTCGCGAACACTGGAGGCATGGACAAGGACCAGGTGGCAGCCGAGTTCGCAAGGAAGTGGCCACCCGGGCGGAAGATCGCCACCAGAGCTGATCTGTGTGACGCAGGCTTGGGCCGGCGAATCATGGCAGAGGCGCTCGAGGTCGGGCTGCTCCAGCAGCTCAGGCGCGGCGTCTATATGCCACGGCATCTGTGGCTGGAGCAGAAGCCCTGGGAGCGGGACAAACTACTGCTGCTTGCCCATGCGGTGGACGGTGGCAACAGCCACATTTACACCCACTTCAGCGCCGCCATGATCCATGGCCTGACGGTCTGGGGACGGACGCGCGAGATTCATGTGAATCTGCCCTACCAAGGGTCCGTATCCCGACTCCGGCCCGAGGTCCACCATCATGTCTCAGCCCTGGGAGCCTCAGAACTCACTGTGGTGGTTGTCCCGGGCGTCGGGGTGGTTCGCGTGACCACCCTTGTGCGTACCGTAGTCGACTGCCTGATGACGGCACGGTATGACCAGGCCGTGGTCATTGGGGACAGCGCACTGGCCAGGGGGGTCGACCCGGAAGAAATCCGGGCACTCTTGATAACCATGGAAGGCCGCCGCGGCGTGCGGAGAGCGCGGAAGGCCTTGGCAGCCATGAATCCGTTGTCTGAATCGCCCGGTGAGTCGCGCACCCGCCTCCTGATCGCGGAGCTGCCTATTGAACCACCTGAACTGCAACTCAAGCTGCAGGTGAAGGGCCGGGAATACCGGCCGGACTTTGCCTGGCGGCGCATCAAGCTGATCGTGGAATTCGACGGCGACACCAAATACCTGGATTTCCGGCCGACGGCCCAGGCGCTGATCCAAGAGCGTGAACGGGAGAACGCCCTCATGGAAGCCGGTTGGCGGTTCGTGCGGATCAAGTGGCACCACCTGGACAGTCCGGACGAGGTGCGGGCCAGTATCATGGCCGCCTATCAGGCAGCCCGATTCAACAAGGCGGCATAGGCGCGAAACCGCCAAATCCACCAGGGAGGCTTCGGCGGCCGCCTGACCCAGAGCTGCCCCCGACGCCGAGAGCTGGAATGGCTGCCGAAACGGCACAGAACCGGTCAGTGGTCGGCGTCGGAATCAGCTTTCGGAGTGAGTAGCAGGGTTCACCCGGTGGCCGGCGCCACCTCGTAGTTGTCTTCCGCGTCGACGTCCTGTCCGGTGGGGTCCCACTTGATCAGGGCGATGGCGAGGGTGCCCAGGAGCGGGGCCATGGCGATGACCCAAAATACATTTGTCGCCATGGCCGTGGCCAGGACGGGGAACGCCACCAGGGACACGATGGAGAAGGCGCGCTGGACGGCCTGGTTGAAGCCCACGCCCACGCCGCGCAGCGAGGTGGGGTAGCTCAAGGTGGCGTAGGACATCAGCTGTGCGCCGGGGCCCATGGCCTGGAAGAAGATGAATACGGCAATCATCATGACGGCAAAGATGACCAGGACGCCGCTGGGGATGCCGATGATGGCCAGGACCAGCAGGGAGACCGTTTGGACGGTGAAGCCGATCAGGGCAAGCTTGCGCGAGCCGACCCCCGATACCAGTGCGACGCCGAGCAGCCCGCCGCCCACGCCGAAGCCGAAGTTGATGACCATGGAGGAGACGATAGTGACCAGCGGGCCCTGGTGGAACATGGTGGAGATGATCAGCGGCGTGCCGTAGGCCACGGCGTTGTAGCCAAATGTGGAGAAAACGCTGACGGCCAGGGCTGCCAGGGTGCGGACCCTGTAGCGCGGCGAGAACAAGATCGCGAACGACTTCGCCGAAGCCTTTGGCGGGACGGCAAGGTCCCACTCCTGTTTCGGGGCCAGCACGGCGTCGACGTTGTATTTGCTGCGCAGGATGTCCACGGAACCGACCAGATCGCCCTGGTTGGCGAGCCACTGCGGGGATTCGGCCAGGTACTTGCGCCGCACGAGAATGACCACGATGGCCGGGACGGCACCGAAGCCCACCACATAGCGCCAGAGGTGGTCGTACTGGGACGCGGGCAGCGTCAGGAACAACACCAGGACAATGACGTAACCCACGCCAGTGGCCCCGTACCAGGCCGGGGACCAGGAGTTCACCCGCTGGGTCCTGCTGCCCTTGCCCCTGAGTCGGGAGAATTCGGCCAGGAACGCCATGGCCACGGGCAGGTCAAGGCCCACCCCGATGCCCATGATGATGCGGAAGAAAATGAGCGTTTCAACGTTGGGAGCCAGTGCGCAACCGATGGCCGCGATGACGAAGAACACCATGTCCGCCATGAACAGGCGGTAGCGGCCAAACCTGTCAACCAGGTACCCGCCGCCCAGTGCTCCGATCACGGCGCCAATGAAAATAGCGGCGTTGACCAGGCCCGTCATGAAACCGGTGAGGCCAAATTCCACCTTGATCTGGGTGATGCCGAAGGCGAGCGAGGAAAAGTCGTAGGCGTCCATGAAGATTCCGCCCAGGGCCAGGGTGACCACAGCCAAGGCGCCTTTTTGGGGACCTTGTTGGTGGGCGAGGGCAGCGGCAACGTCCTTGGCCGAACGAATGATCAGTGAGACGGGGTCTTTGGTGGGGGTGGCGGGTGAAATGTTTTCAGATTTTGGCACTTGATGAAATTAGCTGCAACTGGTGGTGCGGGCCAAAATGGCCGGTCATACGCGCGGGCTTCGGTGAAATATCGACAACCGGTTGCATGAAAATCTGTCAGCTGCGGTAGTGCGCGGCCAGCCGGGCCAGGCCCTCATCCAGCGACACTGACGGGGTCCAGTCAAGGACGGCCTGGGTGTGGCGTTGGTCGAACCAGTGAGCCGTGGAGAGTTGCTCGGCGAGGAACCGGGTCATGGGAGGCTCGTCGTGGACCCAACCGCGCGTTCCGGCGGCCGTCCAGGCCTTTTCAATGACCGATCCGGCGCCGCGGGCCAACCAGCCGGGCACGGAATATCCGGGAGCAGGGACACCGGCGGCCGCGCAGATCCCGGCGATGAGTTCGCCCACCGGGCGGGGTTCGCCATTCGTGACAACCAGGGCCTGGCCGTGGGCATGGTCCATGCGTTCGAGCCCGCGCACAATTGCCTCGGCCGCGTTGTCCACATAGGTGGTGTCGATCAGGGCCCGTCCGCCGTCGAGCAGGGGCAGCCGGCCGGCCCTGGCCCGTTCCACCACGCGCTCCACCAGCTGGGTGTCGCCGGGACCCCACACGATGTGCGGGCGGATGGCCGTGACCCGGAAGCTGGGGGAGTCCTCGGCCAGCGCCAGTTCCTCGGCGGCCGCCTTCGACCGCGCATAGTGGCCGTGGGCCAACTCGGGGTTCGCGGTGCCCGCGGAGGCGCCCACAATCGAGGAGCCAAAGTGCGCCACCGAGGGGGAGGAGACGAACACGAAGTCCCTGACCCCGGCGTGCCTGGAGGCCTTGATGAGCTGCCGCGTGCCCACAATGTTGGTGGCCACAAACTCGGACCACTCCCCGGTAAAAGACACTTTCGCGGCCAGGTGGACGACGGCGTCGACGCCGGCCACGGCGGCCGCGGACACATCCGGGTCCGCCACGGAACCCTGGATCGACTCCCACGGATCGCTGACGGCACGGCGCTGCAACGTCCGGACGGCGTAGCCGCGGTCATGCAGAAGCTGCGCCACGGCACGCCCCAGCATGCCGCTGGAGCCGGTCACCAGCACCCGGTGCCGCGGATCCATCGAAGAGTTGTCCCGGCCCTGCACCTGGGGCGCGGCGGCCGGGGAACCCTGCGCCGCCGTCGCACGCCTGCTCACGGACGGCCCGCCTTCCGGCCGGCCAACATGCGGGCCGACCAGGCGGCCAGGGCGGTCCTGTCAATCTTGGAGTTGTGGCGGATGTCGGTGGGCATGGCGCCGATGACCAGCACGGCCGACAATTCCAGGCCGGAATCCAGGGCAGCCGCGCGTACAGCGGACGTCACGGCGGCGGTGGCCAGGCCTGCCCGCTTGGCTGGTGGCACGGTTTCCACCACGGCCACGGCCGCCTGCGTTCCTGCCGGGCCAACGCCGACGACGGCTGCCCTCGCCACCGCGGGCACCCGTTCCACGGCCAGTTCGGCGGCGACCGGGGTGCGCACACCGGGCGCGGTGGTGAGCACATGAGCAAGGCGGCCCTCAACCCAGAGGCGGCCCTCGGCATCGAGGTGGCCAACGTCGCCCGTGCGGTGCCAGCCGGGGATGGAGGTGCTCAGCTCCTGGGTGATCCAGAGGCGGTCGTAGCGTTCCATCACGTGCGGGGCGCTGACCAGGATCTCGCCGGTGACGTTGGCCTCAGTGGACGGGGCGGCGTCCACGGACCCTTCGGCGGAGATCGGGGCAATGGCCACGGTGGCGCCGCTGACGGGCACACCCACACAGACGCCGTTGCCGGAGCCCGCCGCACGGATGCCCGGAAGGTCGATGTCCGTCACGGGCAGTGCCTCGGTCATGCCGTACGGCGTGTGGATCGCGGCGTTGGGCGCCAGCAGCTGAACCCGCTCCAGCAGCGGTTCCGCCAGGGGTGCGCCGGCCGAAAGCAAGAGTTCGACGCCGGACAGGGCCGTCCGCTGGGTGTCCGTCAGCTCCGTGGCGGTCGCCAGGACATTGACCAGGGCGGCCGGGGAGGCAAAGACCGTTGTCGCCCCAATGGCGGAGGCGGCGTCGGCGAGGGCCTGCGCCGTCAGCGTGCGCGGGGCCGTGACGTCCATGTCCGGGGTGACGCTCGTGGCGCCCAGGGCGGGACCCAGGAGGGCAAACGGGGCGAATCCAGCTACCAGGCCGGTGCCCGCCTGCAAGTTGTACGTGTCCTTGAGCGTGTCCCGCATGGCCGCCAGTTTCCGGTGCGTGTACACCACGCCCTTGGCGGGGCCGGTGGAACCGGAGGTGAAGAGCACGGCGGCGTCGTTGTCCGGATCAGCTGGCGCAAGAACCGGGGCCAGCCCGGCCAGGCGCTGCACGCGGCCGTTGGCCATGAGCTCCGGAACGGTGGCGGCAACATTGAACAGCCGCTGCTTGGCCGTGGCCGTGGTGGGGGTGAAGTCGTCGGCGGCGATTTTCACGCCGGGCCAGTTGTACAGTCTGGCACCGGCCAGGGCGCGTTCAATGCCGATCAGGTAAGCCGGTCCGGCGCCCTTGATGGCACGGCCCATGCCCTGCGCGCCCAGTCCGGCGTCGGCCACGACGATGACGGCGCCTAGACGCAGGCAGGCATAAATCAGGGTGGTCAGCTTGATGCCCGGCGGGACGAGCAGGCTGATCCGGTCCCCGGACCTCACACCAAGTTCGGCCAGGCCAACGGCAAGGTCGTCGACGTCGCGGGCCAGCTGGGCCCAACTCACCGCGCGGCTGTTACCGGCGGGCAGCATGTCCACCACGGCCGTGGAGGTGTCTTCGCGGCGGGCATCGAGCTCGGCCAGCATGGGTCGGTACTTATCGTCCGACGGCGCCGGGTCACCGGGTCTCGACGGTCCCCAGCCGCTCCCAACGCTCGCAAGCTCGCGTCGGGTCCCTCGCGGCCGTGGGCCCAAGTCCGCCCCGCGACCACCGGCGGCGATGTTTTTCGCGAGCCAGTCAAAGGCGGGCGTGGCAATGTCGCGGTCCTCCTGGACCAGGTGGCTGGCACCTTCAAAGCGGTGCACGTC
>JBAUMA010000259.1:0-3375 GCA_049578485.1 Specibacter sp. | reverse complement strand
GCATGAGCCAACTTGTTCACCAAGTCCGCCATGTCCTGCGGGTCGCTACCAATCATTCCAGCCATGATGCACATCCTTACCTTGAGGGGTTTCCGCCCCCCAAAGAATCCGGGGAAGCGATTGATATGAATCTATCCCGGCCCCGACCACCCCGTCGATGGGGAGTCCTCCCCGTGCACCCCTGCCCATCCCCAAAACCATTGAGGGGGCAGATCCCCCCGCGGAGATCTGCCCCCTCAACGGTGGGACCCCCGCGGAGATCTGCCCCCTCAACAAGGCGCCGACCGGCGGAGGAGCCGGCGTTTCCGTAGGCTGCGTCAGGGAGGCCGAGGAAATACCGGTCCGCAGCCGGGACTGCGGATTACCGCTCGTGGTCCATGGTGGTGGCCACCTGGAGCTTGAACGCCTTGCCGCGCCCCACCACGTAGCCACGGCCGGGGATGAACTTGTTGTGGGTGAGCCGGCCCAAAGGCGTGTTCATCAAGGTGTCGCCCTCCAGATCGCCCGGGTTCATGAGCAGGCCGCGTCGGCCGGCCTTGAACAGCCCGGAGATACTCCAGGCCCCGGCCCAGGTGGAGGATTCGGCCTCGCCCACCACAAAGTGGTTGGCCTTCACGGCGGCCTTGATGAGATTTACCAGGTCCATCTCCACCTCGGAGTCGGCAAATTCGGTGACCCCTTCAAGGAAGAACGCGATTTCCCCGGTCTCGGACTCGACCAGCTCGATCAGGCGCTGCAGTTCCTGCTCCACCCCGTGGTTGCCCGTGAAGGCTTCGTCCCAGACCGGCATGTTGGCGACGGCGGACTTTCGCGAGCCAAGGTACACGCGACGGGTGCCCGGCGTCGAGCGTTTGAGCGCCTCGGCGAGGGTGACGAGGGCGGTGGTGCGCCCGGAGCCCGGCGGGCCCGTGAGCATGAGTGCACCGGTGGCGGCCAGGCCGGCCGGTTCCATGGTGACGTCGTCCACGCCGATGAGCACCTGGCCGGGCGTGGCGGCGGGCAGCACGTTCAGGTCCAGCGACTCGGGCAGCGACTCGATCCGCGGCGCCTGCCGGACGCCCTGGCGGCGCATGGCCTCGGCCAGTTTTTCCACCTCGCGCGCCTGCAGGGCCAGGTTCGCATTGCCGCCAAAGATGGCCAGCTGCACCTCGCCGCCGTCGACCATGCCGCGTCCGGGAGGCGATGCGGCGTTCAGCACGTCCCGGGGCAGGCCAAGGTTGGAGTAGTCGTCGGAGGTGGCCATGCGCAACACCAGGGTGCGTTGCACGGAGGCGGCCAACGACGCCGGCAGGGACTTGGGGCTGTCGCCGGCAATCACAAGGTGCACGCCCATGGGACGGCCGTCGGTGGCGATCTGCTGCAGGGTTTCAAACTGCGTCATGCCCACCCGGAACTCGTACAGTTCGCGGAAGGTGGACAGGCCGTCCACCATAACGATGATGCGCGGCTCCCCCGGTTTGTTGGCCAGGCGGCGGTATTCGGCGATGGTGCCGGCCTTGACCGCCGCGAAACTTTCGGCACGCTGTTCGATGATGCCGCGCACGTGGCGCAGCAGCCGTCCCACGCGTTCGGTGTCCTCGGCGTTGATGATGCCGCCCACGTGCGGGAGCACTTCCAGCATGGCCAGCCCGTTGGAGGAGGCGTCGATGCCGTACACCTGCACGGGGCCGCCGCGCGGGGTGATGGCTGCGGCAATGGCCAGGGTTCGCAGGGCGGCCGACTTTCCCGAACCGCTGGCGCCCAGGATGGCCATGTTCCCGTCCCTGTCGGGTTCGAAGGACACCGTGGGCTGGGCCTGGTGTGCGGGGTCATCCAACACACCGAGCAACAGTTTTTCGTCGGTGCGCGGGTTGGGCAGCTTGGAGAAGTCGTAGGTGCTGGGCAGCTCCCCCAGCCACGGCTTGCGGGGCGGTTTCACCCCAAGTTCGACGGCGGCCAGTGAGATGTTGGAGACCACCCGGGAGATGTCGTTGGGCCCGGCGGATTCCTCCACGGGCGCCTGGGGCACGTCCTGCTCCCACGGGACGCCGGCTCCGAAGTCCATCTCGACAATGTCGATGCTGGGGCGTTGCGGGGTCTTGGTGGTCCAGCCGCCGGCGTAGCCGGTTTGGAACCCTTGGATGCGTCCGGGGCCGGTCTTGGCGGCACCGCGGCCGGGGATCGACGGGCTGAAGTAGGCCGCCGTTGGTTCGCCCAGGATGTCCTGGGAGTCGTCGACGTCGGCCATGCGCAACGCGATGCGCATGTTCGTGTTGGCGCGCAGGTTGTCCTTGATGACGCCGGAGGGGCGCTGGGTGGCCAGGATCAGGTGCAGGCCCAGGGAGCGCCCGCGGGCGGCAATGTCCACCACGCCGTCTACAAACTCCGGCACCTCCTTGGCCAGGGCAGCAAATTCGTCCACCACGATGACCAGCGACGGCGGCGCCTCGGGATCGGCCTCGCGCTCCATGGCCAGCAGGTCCTTGGCCTTTTTCCGGTTGAGCAGGTGTTCGCGGAAGTGGAGCTCGGCCCGCAGGGATGTCAGGGCACGGCGCACCAGGTGCGGGGACAGGTCGGTGACCAGTCCCACGGTGTGGGGCAGCTGCACGCAGTCGGCAAATGCGGCGCCGCCCTTGTAGTCCACGAAGAGGAACGACAACCTGTCGGGGCTGTAGGCCGCGGCCATGCCAAGCACCCAGGCCTGCAGGAACTCGGACTTGCCGGCGCCCGTGGTGCCGCCCACCAGGGCGTGCGGGCCCTCGGTCTTCAAGTCAAGGTACATGGGCTCGACGCCCTTGGACCCCACCAGGGCACGCAGCGAGCCCTGGAATTTGCGGTTCTTCACGGCACGGGCGGCCACGGAGTTGTTTTCCAGCCAGCGGTCGGCGATGCCGCTGGTGCCGTCCACCAGCTCGTGCCCGGCCAAAGCCACATAGGAGACGCTGCGCGGCAGGTCGGAGTCGTCCTCCACGGGCTTGCCGATGTCCACCACGGGGGCCAACATGCGGGCCAGGGTGGCGGCGAGTTCGGCGTCGACGCTCTCACAGCTCACGGGGAAGCTCAGGTCCCCCAGCCGGACCTGGCCGGTCGTGGCGGTTTCGGCCACCTGGATGAAGTCACGGCACGACGCCGGCAGGGCCTCCACCGAGCCGGCCACCCACAGCACGTGCACGCCGACGTCGGCGCCGTGTTCGGTCAGGCGGGTCAGCCGTGCCCGGTCCACTTTGACGTCGTCCTCCACAATGACCAGCAGGGCCGGCACCACGGGCGCCGGCACCTCGGCCTTGTTCGGCTCGATCAGGCCGCGGTGGGCGGCGGAGTTGGCGGCGAGCTTGGCGCCGCGGGTCACGATCAAATCCTCCAGGGCCGCCAGCAGCCTGCCGGCCGCGCCGGTGC
>JBAUMA010000258.1:0-1882 GCA_049578485.1 Specibacter sp. | reverse complement strand
GCAGTCCCCTCATGGTGCTGCCCCGGCACACGAAACAGATGAGGTGTCCCGCGTGACCTTTTGGGCCGAGCAGGCCCTGCGGTTGGACTGGGAGGAGCCCTGGCACACCGCCCACACGTTCGAACCTGCCTTGGGCCCGAATTCGGATCCAAGCGTTGACCCCACAACGCTGGAGCTCCGTGTACCCGCCATCGAGTGGTTCGCAGGTGGCAAACTCAACGCCGCCGTCAACTGCGTGGACCGCCACGTTACCGCTGGCAAGGGTGAAAAGGTAGCGCTCTACTTCGAGGGTGAACCGGGGGATCGCCGCGCCATTACCTACCGGGAGCTCCAGGACGAAGTCTGCCAAGCATCTAACGCGCTGATCGCTCTCGGCATCGGCAAGGGCGACAGGGTAGTCATCTACCTTCCCGTCATCATCGAAACCATCGTCATCACCCTCGCCGTCGCCCGCATTGGCGCCATCCACTCACTGGTGTTCGGTGGATTCTCCGCCGAAGCCCTGAAATTCCGCGTCGAAGACACTCAAGCGAAATTGCTCGTCACGAGCGACGGTCAGTTCCGCCGGGGCAAGGCCGTGCCCGTAAAAGAGAACGCCGACGCCGCGGTCGCGGGTGAAAACTCCATCGAGCACGTCCTCGTGGTTCGCCGCACGGGTTCAGAGGTCGAATGGACCGAAGGCAGGGATATCTGGTGGCATGACGCCGTCGGACGGTCCAGCACTGAGCACACCGCCGAATACTTCGACGCCGAGACGCCGCTGTTCATCATGTACACCTCGGGGACCACAGGACAACCCAAGGGATTGGTCCACACCACCGGCGGCTACCTGACGCAGGCCTGCTACAGCCATGAACTCCTGTTCAGCAATCCGGACCCAGACCTGCGGGATGCCGATGTGCACTGGTGCACGGCGGACCTTGCCTGGGTGACCGCCCACACCTACGAAATCTACGGTCCGCTCTCCAACGGCGTCACCCAGGTCATCTTTGAGGGCACCCCCAACACGCCCCATCCGGGCCGCCACTTCGAGATCATCGAGCGCTATGGCGTCACGAGCTACTACACGGCCCCGACGCTGGTCCGCTCGCTCATGGGCTGGTTCCCCGACGGCGTCCCGACCGGCCATGACCTCTCCTCCATCCGTTTGTTGGGCACGGTTGGCGAGGCCGTCAATCCACAGGCCTGGAACTGGCTTCGGGAGCAGCTCGGCGCCGGAACCGTTCCCGTCGTGGACACGTGGTGGCAGTCCGAAACCGGTGCCACGATCCTCTCGCCCCGTCCCAGTGACTCCAGCTTCAAGCCCGGCTGTGCCTCCCGAGCCATGCCCGGGGTAAGCGTGCGGATTGTGGACGACGCCGGGGCAGACGTTGGGTGCGACGAGCAGGGTTTCATTGTGGTCGACGGCACCGGACCTGCCATGGCCCGCACGGTGTGGGGGAGCCCTCAGCGTTACTTGGACGCGTACTGGCGCAAGTTCGCCAGACAGGGCTACTTCCTGGCCGGCGACGGCGCCCGCTATGACCAGGACGGCGACATTTGGATCCTGGGCCGCGTCGATGACGTCATCAACATCTCCGGCCACCGGCTCTCCACCATCGAAATTGAGTCGGCGCTCGTGTCTCATCCACTGGTGATCGAAGCCGGAGTCACACCCGTGGCGGATCCGTTGACCGGGCATGCCGTCGTCGCCTTTGTCGTCCTGCACGGCGCCGGTGACGGGGCCGACATCGAAGAAGGGCTCAGGGCCCACGTCGCACACATGATTGGACCGATCGCGAAACCAGCCGCCGTCGTGGTTGTGCCGGACGTTCCCAAGACCCGCTCCGGGAAGATCATGCGCAGGCTGTTGACCCAAATGTTTGAGGGGACCCCCTTGGGG
>JBAUMA010000257.1:0-3130 GCA_049578485.1 Specibacter sp. | reverse complement strand
CGGCAGGGCCCCGCGACGTCCGTGGCTTCCGCGCCATTGACAAGGACGTCCAGATGGAACTGCTGGTTCCGTTCAGCTTTGACGGCGCCATCAAGCCCACCTACGACATGGGCTACGGCACGGTTGGCTACACGGCCTTCAAGAAGACCGACGAGAAGCGCATCAAGGAGCAGTTGGCGCTCATCAACTGGCTCTCGGCCCCGTTCGGCACGGAAGAGTACCTGTTGAAGAACTACGGCGTCGAAGGCAAGGACTTCACCCTGGACAAGGACGGCAACCCCATCCTGAACGAGGACGGGCTCAAGAACGTGCCCGGCGTCGTGAGCGCCTTGAACATCATGTCGTCCCCGGAACGCGTCAACTTCAACCCGGGCAGCCCCGATGTGACCCAGTACATCTACGACACCGAGAAGAAGCTGCTGGAATTCGCCTGGCGAAACCCCACCAACGGCACCTACTCGGACACCAACGCCAAGGTTGGTCCGAAGATCCAAAAGATCATTCGCGATAAGACCATCGACATCATCACCGGCCGAGCCAAGGTTTCCGACTTCGCCGACGTGCTCAAGCGCTGGCAGAACGAGGGCGGCAACAAGATGCGCGAGGAATACCAGGCAGACCTGAACCCGGAGGCACCCGTGTTCACGCTGCAGGCCGTTTCAAAGTAGACGCATTCCTGCAGGGGACGGCGGCACGCCGCAACGTGCCACCATCCCCGGCAGATGCCCCACTATTGGCACCATGGGAATTATCAGCGGCAGGCCCCGTCCGGGGCAGGCCGACGGCGGCAACAGGAAACGAGGGAAGTAACGCATGATCCGGCCCACCATCAAGACCGTGGCAGCCCAGGCCGGGGTATCCACGGCAACCGTCTCCTACGTCCTGGCCGGGCGCACGAAGGGCAAGGGCTCCGGGATCTCCGAGGCCACGGCCACGCGGGTGCACGCCGCCGCCAACGCATTGGGCTACCGTCCCAACCAGGCCGCCCGCACCATCAGGACAGGCAAGTCAAACCTGATGATGCTCTCCTTGACCATGCTTTCGGACCCCTGGTCGCTGGCCGTCAGCAAGGCGGTGGGCGCCGCTGTGGGACCGGCAGGAATCACCCCCATGATCCTGGCCGACACCGACTGGCGCACTGCCATTCGCCGCCAAAATGCCGACGTCATCTTCATCGACGCCGTGGGACGGGAGGGCGACGAGGAAGTCCTGGCCACGCTGGCCCAGTCCAACAAGCTGGTGGTGTTCAGTGAGGACCTTGAACCGAACGGTTTCGATGTGATCCGGTCCACGGCCGGAGACACCTTCAACCAGGCCATGGACCACTTGACCGCGACCCACCGCAAGGTCGCCGTCCTGACGGCGGCGAACAGCGTGGCCGCTCCGGGCTCGGTGCGTTATGAGGCCTACCTGGACGGGCTGAAGAGGGCGGGCCTGGACTTCCGCAGCGACTACGTGGCCACGTTTGGAGGGGATGAGACCAGCGCCTACGAGGCAGCCGTGACACTGCTGTCGCAACCCGACCCACCCACGGCCGTCTACGCCACCAGCGACTTTGCCGCCATGGCCGCCATCCATGCGGCCCAACGCCTGCGCCTGAACGTGCCGGAGGACCTGGCGGTGATCGGCGTCGGCAACACCCCCCAGGGCGAGCTGATGTCGCCGTCCCTGAGCACTGTGGGCCCGGTGGACTTCTTTGACCGGTTGGCGGCATTCCTGCTCCAACGGGCCACCCACCCCGCCGGGCCACCCCAAATTTTAGAGTTTCCGTGGCAACTGTTCCTGCGCGAATCCGCGCCGGGCACGGCCAGCGACGATTTTAAGTCTCAAGAAGAGAAAGAAGATGCATTGTGAGTGAATTGGATCAGGCAGTGGCACGGCCGGACATGCGCGTTGGCCTGGTCGGCTTCGGGCTGCGGGCGTCCCTGTGGAAGCACGTGCACAAGCCGGGCGAGGGCTCGGAAGTTGTCATGGTCTGCGACACCTCCGAACGGGGCAGGGCAGACGCTGCAGCCAAGATTCCGACGGCGGCCGTCACGGGGGATCTGAACGAGCTGCTCACCGCAGGGCTCGATGCAGTCCTGGTGCTGACGCCGGACAACAAGCACGCGCTGATCGCCGTCGAGACGCTCAAGGCCGGGATCCCCACCTTCTGCGAAAAGCCCCTCGATGTGACGCTTGAGGCGGCCGATGCGATTTTGACCACCGCTTTTGAGACCGGAACGCGGTTGTACGTGGGTCACAACATGCGCCACATGCCCGTAGTGGTGCAGATGCGCGAGCTGATCCAGGCCGGCACCATCGGCGAGGTCAAGGCTGTCTGGTGCCGCCACTTTGTGGGCAACGGCGGCGACTACTACTTCAAGGACTGGCACGCCGAGCGGGCAAACACCACCTCTTTGCTGCTGCAAAAGGGTGCCCATGACATTGACGTGATTCATTGGTTGGCCGGCGGCTACACCAAGAGGGTGTCTGCCATTGGTGATTTGGCCGTGTACGGGGATGTCACGAGCCGCCGCGACAACACCGACCGGCGCATGTGGGACTGGTTCTCGCTGGAGAACTGGCCGCCCACCGAGCAGACCGACCTGAACCCGGTCATCGACGTCGAGGACATCTCCATGATGCAGATGGTGCTCGACAACGGGGCACTGGCCTCCTACCAGCAGTGCCACTTCACCCCCGACTACTGGCGCAACTACACGGTTATTGGCACCAAGGGCCGCATTGAGAACTTTGGCGACAACCCCGGCGACAAGATCCATGTCTGGACCTCCCGCACCCAGGACGGCTTCGTGGAGCCCGACCAAAAGATTGACATCCGCGACGGTGAAGGCGGCCACGGCGGCGCCGACCCCCTGCTGATCGCCGAGTTCCTGCGCTTTGCCCGCGAAGGCGGCGCCACCGAGACGTCCCCGATCGCGGCCCGCGAAGCCGTGGCCGCAGGCGTGCTGGCCACCCAGTCGCTGCGTGCCAACGGCGGCGCCCTGGAAGTGCCGGAACTGCCCGCGGACCTCGTGGAGTACTTCAACGCCGGCCAGCCCGCCCGCACCACGGTCTAAACCCGGCCCAATCCGCGAGTCCTGCGCGGACTTGGCCCCCCAACTCTGCGCCACTTTCACAGTGGCGC
>JBAUMA010000256.1:0-11803 GCA_049578485.1 Specibacter sp. | reverse complement strand
GTGAGCTGGAGGTCCTTGAGCCCGGCCAGGCCGCTGACCGTCGCCTTGTTCTGGGAGGCGACCTTTCCGGCGTCGTTCATGACGGTGGTGACCAGCTGGCCGGCTCCGGCGTCGACGGTGTAAATGGTGTCATCCGGGGCCGTGACGGAGACGGGGTTGTCCAGGCCCGTGAGGATGGGGGCGGTGCCCTTGTCGGAGAAACCGGGGACGCCGGCGTTGGCCACCGCCCACACCTTGCCCTTGCCGGGATCGGTGAGCGAGATGAAGTTGGTGCCTTGGGAGGTCTGGATGCCGCCGCCCAGCGTAGTCTCCGAGGCCATGGCCATCATGGGGATGTTCACGGGATTGAGCAGCGTACCGGCGTCCGAGCTCATGAAGACGTTTCCGGCGTTTTGGACCACGTCGAAGTTGGCGGTGGTGGCCGCGAAGCCGCCGTCAAGCACCTTGGACTGGTCGTTAAGGTGGCCCACCAGGCCGGCCGTCCGGTTGGTGACCCACACACTGCCGTCATTGAGTTCCACATCCGCCGTGGTGAACCCGGGGTAAACGATTGCGCCCGTCACGACGGCAGCCGACACCGCCAACGCCGCTGATGCGGTGAAGACCTGCCTTTTGCTCGTGGACCTGCCGAATAACGTGCTCAATGCCATGACAACCTTGCTCCCCCGGCTGGTGCTGACCGGCTTCAAACTGTATGTGCTGCTGCGCGGAGCGCAGACCCGCATGGTCGGGCAGGGTGGAAAACCGTGACGGGACGGACGCGAGTGGTGCCCGAATCAATCCGGGCACACCACCACCCTATCCGATTGATCCACTCGATGGCTTAACTGGGAGCCGCCTGTGCGCTCACAGGGAACGCCATGCCGGCGTCCGGCTACCGCCCGGGGACCAGCTCCAGCGCATGCTTCTCCACATAGTCAAGGGCCAGCCGGACGGCTCCGAGCGTGACAATGGCATCGCCGAGCGTGGAGACGGCCACGCGCGGCGGCTTGGGCATGAACGTGGCCAACTCCGCCTCCAGCTGCTCCAGCAGGACGGCCGACGACGCTGCCACGGCTCCCCCGATCACCACCAGTTCCGGGTCGAAGAACGTGCCGACCAGGGCGATAACGCGGGCCATGCGGCGGGCTATCGCGTCAAGGATGCCCTTGGCCACCGCGTCTCCGCGGGCCGCGGCCTCAAACACGGCCTCGGCGCCAATTTCGGCCCCCGCCTGCGCCGCCAAGGTGGTCAGCAGGGTTTTAGTGGCACCCTTTTTACCGGCCGCCGCGCAAGCCTCCGCTGCCATGTCCCGCGCCAGCACGGCGATGCCCTCGGGGGTGCCCACGCCCTCCACCAGGTGCAACAGGCCCACCTCACCGGCGCGTCCGGAGGCGCCGTGCAGCAGCCGCCCCGATTCCATCAGGCCAAATCCGATGCGCTCCCCGGCCAGCATGACGGCAAGGTCGTCGGTGCCTGCCCCGGCACCCATCCAGCGTTCGGCCATGGCGGCAAGGTTGGCGTCGTTGCCCAGCAGCACCGGCCAGCCGTAGTGGTCCCGCAGATTCTCCTGGATGCCAATGTCAAAGTTTTCCCAAAACACCTGGTCGTGGGGAATGTTGCCCTTGCGGTCCACGGGGGCCGCTATTCCGACGCCGGCCACCAGCACCGCCGCCGGCTCCACCGACGCGGCGGCCAGGGCCACCCGGATGGCACGGTCGATGGTTGCCAGCCTTCCCGCCACGGAATCGGCAACGTCGCCCAGGCTTTCGGTGGCCTTGGCCAGGATGGTGCCGCGCAGGTCTGCCACCAGAGCCGTGGTCTTCGCGACGCCAAAGTCGATGCCCACCACCACCCCGGCACCGGCGTCGAACTCAAACACGCGGGCCGGGCGGCCCTTTTGCACGCCGTTGGCCGGGCGCTGCGCCGGCAGCTCACGGACCCAGCCGGCGTCAATGAGGTCGTCGCAGACAGCAATTACGGTGGCCCGGGCCAGGCCGGTGGCCTCGATGAGGTCGGTGCCGGTCACGGCTGCGGTGCGGCGCATGACGGCCAGCACGGCGCTCATATTGGTGTGGCGAAGCTGTTGGGGCGTGTTTGCCGTCAGTTCCAAAACATGCCCCTTGACTCCCGCCGATGTGATGGACATAATACTAACAGCACATAAATTTATGATCTAAATAAAAGGTCAAAATTATTACCGGCAAGTACGTGCCGGCGGACCCGGCGTCACCCGAAAGAACGTCGCGCGAAAGAACAAGGGAGTTTTTTGATGAAGGCCGTTTCACCCTCCGCAGCCACGGCGACGACGCCATGATGGCCGCATCCCTGAGCCGGCGAAAACTGTTTGCATTGGCCGGTGCCGGAGCCGCAGGCCTGGCCCTGCCGGGCTGCTCCCCCGCCAAGGCAGGGGCAGTGACCACCATCCGCCTGCAACAGGGCAAGCCCGAGGTGGTCGACTACTTCAACGGCCTCATCAAGACCTTCGAGGCCAAGAACCCCGACATCCGCGTGATCCAGGACTTCAACGCCGGCAATTGGGTGCCCGGCTTGATCCGCAACAACCCCTCAGACGTGGTCATCAACGCCTACTCCGTCACGACGGCCGATTTCACGAAGAAGGGCATCTTCGCCGACCTCTCGGACCTTTCGGCGGCCGCCAACGCCGATCCCAAGGCCCTTGAGCTCGTCAATTCCTTTGGCCGGTACAAGGACAACGAGCTCAGCGCCCTGCCGTTCTCGCTTGCCGCGGCCGGAGTGATCTACAACAAGGACATCTTCGCCAAGCACAACGTGGCCGTGCCCACCACCTGGAGCGGCTTCACGGCCGCATGCAAGAGGTTCGCAGCTGCGGGCGTGACGCCGATCTACGGCACGTTCAAGGACTCCTGGACGCTGGGCCAGCCCTACGGCTACGCTGCCGGCAGCTCCACGGACCTTGCGGACTTCTTTGCCCGCATGCCCAAGACAAACTCCGATGTGAAAAATGGTGCGGATGTCTCCTTCGCCACGGATTTCAAGGACACCACCGACAAGTTCCTCACCCTGCTCTCCTTCATGCAGAAGGACGCCGGCTCCCGTGCCTACACCGACGGCAATGCGGCATTCGCCAAGGGTGCGGCGGCCATGTACATGCAGGGTCCGTGGGCGTTGTCCGAACTCGCCACCATCAACCCGAAGCTCAACGTTGGCACGTTCGCCCTGCCGGGCACCGAGAACCCAGCGGACACGCAGGCCCAGGTCACCCTGGACATGACGCTCTCCATCGCCCGCACCTCACCGCGGATGGCCGAAGCCAAGCGGTTTGTCAGCTTCCTCATGGATCCGGCGGTGGTCAACGCCTACAACAGCAAGTTTTCCGCGTTCTCACCGCTGAAGGACGCTGCGAAAACCACCAACCCGCAGATCGCCGCACTGCAACCTCTCATCGCCGACGGCAAGTACTACCTCAACGTGACCAACTACTTCCCGCCGGCCATCACCTTGAACAACTACTTCCAGACGCTGGCGTTGAACCGGGACGCCGGAGCCTTCCTAACCACCCTCGACGACGCCTGGCACCGCGTTGCCGTGCGCAACGCCTAGTTCTTTTCAAGGAGAAGATCATGACTGCCCCAGCCGACGTCGCGACGCCAGCAACAACGCCCACCGAGCCGAAATCCGGCACGGCCTCCCGGGAACCCAAAGTTACGAAGCCCGTGCGGCCCCGCCGCAAGGTCGACCCCACCTACTACTGGATGATCATTCCGGTACTGGTCCTCTTTGCCTTGTTCAGCACCATTCCTGCCCTGATTGGCGGATTCTTCAGCTTCACCAACTACGCCGGCTACGGCGACTGGAAGCTGATTGGGCTGCGCAACTACCTGAACATCTTCACGGACCCGGAAATCCTCGCGTCCTACGCCTTCACCTTCTTCTTTGCCGTCGTGGCAACCCTGGCGGTGAACGTGGTGGCCCTGCTGCTGGCACTGGGCCTGAACTCGAAGATCAAGTGGAAGACCGGCATCCGGGGAATCTACTTCATCCCCATGGTGCTGTCCGGGCTGATCATCGCCTATGTGTTCAACTACCTGTTCTCCAACACGCTGCCCATGATTGCCGGTTCGCTGGGCATCCAACCGCTGGCCACCAGCATCCTGGCCAATGAGCACTGGGCATGGCTGGCCATCGTGTTCGTCACCGTCTGGCAGGCCGCCCCCGGGGCCACCATCATCTACCTGGCCGGGCTGCAAAGCATCCCGACCGACGTGTATGAGGCGGCTGCCCTGGACGGCGCAGGCGCCTGGCGGCAACTGCGCAACATCTCCCTGCCGTTGATTGCCGGCTACGTGGTCATCAACATCATCCTCGGCTTCAAGGGCTACCTGGGCACCTATGAAGTCATCGTGGCCTTGACCGGCGGCGGGCCAGGCACGGCAACCCAGTCGGTGGCCATGCGCATCTTCTCCGGCTTTGCCGGCGGCGACTACTCATACCAGATGGCGAACGCCATCATCTTCTTCATCATCACGCTCATCATTTCGCTGCTGCAGCTGCAAATTCTGCGCCGCCGGGAGGTTTCACTGTAATGACGACAGCACTGACGGATTCCCGCCCGGGAACCAGCAGCCCCGAAATAGCCCCGACGCCGGCCGTCAAGACCCGCCGGGCCAACCGTGAAGGCTATAGGGTCAACTGGTGGATGACGGCGTTGCTCCTCGTGGCGTCGCTGACCATCCTTGTGCCCCTGTACTTCACCATCAGCATGGCCCTGAAGTCCCCCGAACAGGCGGCGTCGGGCACGGGATTCGCCTGGCCCTCCGATCCACAGTGGGCGAACTTCGGCCAGGCGTTCGTGATGACCAACTATCCGGCGGCGTTCCTGTCCACCGCATTCATCACGGTCATCACCGTTTTGGGCGCCCTGGCCGCAAGCTCCATGGTGGCGTACGCGATTGTGCGCAACTGGGACAGGAAGTTTTTCCGCCTTTCCTACATCTACTTCCTCTCGGCCATGTTCGTGCCGTTCCCCGTGGTGATCCTGCCGCTGATCAAGCAGACCGCGATGTTTGGTCTTGATAACCCGCTCGGCGTCGCGTTTGTGCACATCGTGGGCGGCATCTCCTTCAACTCGCTGCTGTTCATCGCCTTCCTGCGCTCCATCCCGATCGAGCTCGAGGAGGCGGCCCGCCTGGACGGCGCCAGCACTTGGCAGACGTTCCGGAAGGTCATCTTCCCGCTGCTTGCCCCCATGAGCGCCACCGTGGGCATCTTCGCCTTCCTGGGTTCCTGGAACGACTTCCTGCTCCCCCAGATGCTGATCGCGGACCCCGCCCTGCAAACCCTGCCCGTGGTCCAGCAGCTGTTCCAGGGCCAGTTCAACACCAACTACTCGCTCGCCTTTGCCTCCTACCTCATGGCGCTGGCTCCGACACTGCTGGTATACCTCTTCGCCCAGCGCTGGATCATGTCCGGCGTAATGCGCGGCGCCGTCAAATAGCGCGTTCCCTTTTGCTTCAAACTTGCTTCAAACACCGTCCCGCCAACCGCACCGCCCTTAAGGAAAAATCCATGACTGCTTCACCGCTTTCCGTTCTGAACGCCGATTCGCTCTCCACCGATCCCAACTGGTGGCGCCAGGCGGCCGTCTACCAGATTTACCCGCGCAGCTTCTACGACGCCAACGCCGACGGCCTCGGCGACATCTTGGGCATCACCGCCAAGGTGGCGTACCTGAAGGAGCTGGGCCTGGACGCGGTTTGGCTGAGCCCGTTCTACCCGTCCGAGCTGGCCGACGGCGGCTACGACGTCGCCGACTACCGCAACGTCGATCCGCGCCTGGGCACGCTCGCAGACTTCGACGAGATGGCCGCCGCCATCCACGACGCCGGCATGAAGCTCATCGTGGACATCGTCCCGAACCACTCCTCGGACCAGCACGAATGGTTCCAGGAAGCCCTAGCAGCCGAAAAGGGCTCCTCAGCCCGCGCCCGGTACATCTTCCGTGACGGCCAAGGCGCCGACGGCGAGCTCCCGCCGTCGGACTGGGGCTCTATCTTCGGCGGGCCGGCCTGGACCCGCGTGCCCGATGGCCAGTGGTACCTGCACCTTTTCGCCTCCGAGCAGCCCGACTTCAACTGGGACAACCGCGAAATCCGCGACGACTTCCTGCAGACCCTGCGCTTCTGGTCCGACCGCGGCGTGGACGGCTTCCGCATCGACGTGGCGCACGCCCTGGCCAAGGACCTGTCCGAGCCGCTGCCCTCGCAGGCCGAAATCCGGGATCTGGAGAAGCTGAACAACGGCTCGAGCCCGCTGTGGGACCGCGACGAGGTCCACGAGATCTACGCCGAATGGCGCACCTTGTTCAACGAGTACAACCCGCCGCGCACCGCCGTCGCCGAAGCCTGGGTGGACCAGAGCCGCCGCGCCCGCTATGCCTCCACCAAGGGTCTGGGCCAGGCATTCAACTTCGATTTGCTCATGGCCGACTTCGACGCCAAGGCATTCGCCTCGATCGTGACCAAGAATCTCGCCGAGGCCGACGCCACCGGCGCCTCCTCCACCTGGGTGTTCTCCAACCACGACGTCGTCCGCCACGCCACCCGCTACGGCCTGCCGGCCGTGGTGGCTAAGGGCCAGGACGACGAGGGCAAGGAGCCGGAAAACAAGAGCCAGGACGGCAAGACCTGGCTGCTGGCCGGCGGCGCGGAATCCGAGCTTGATCGTGAGCTGGGCTTGCGCCGCGCCCGGGCCGCCACCATGTTCATGCTGGGCCTGCCCGGCTCCGCGTACCTGTACCAGGGCGAAGAGCTGGGCCTGCACGAGGTCGCGGAAATTGCTCCCGCCGAGCGCCAGGACCCCGCGTTCTTCCGCAACGCCGGCATCGAGGTGGGTCGCGACGGCTGCCGCGTGCCGCTGCCCTGGACCGCGGAACCGACGTCGTTCGGCTTTGGCGACGTGCCGGCACACCTTCCCCAGCCCGCCTGGTTTGCCGATGTTGCCGCCTCCGTCCAGGACAACGATCCGGCGTCCACGCTGAACCTGTACCGCAAGGCGCTGGAACTGCGCCGCGAACTGCAGGCCGCCGAGGAACTGTCCTGGATCGCCAACGCCAACCCGGACGTGCTGCACTTTGTGCGCCCCAACGGCTGGACTGTCGTAACGAACTTTGGCACCACCGCCGTCGAACTGCCCGCCGGCACCGTTGCCTTGAGCAGCGTGCCGCTGGTTGATGGCAAGCTCCCGGCCGCAGCCACCGCCTGGCTCGTCTAGCACGAAGGGCACACGCGCCCGAGGGGCCCAGTCTTTATCGGGCCCACCGCGGTAAAGACTGGGAGGGCGTGGGGATGTGTCCCCTCAACCGTTTTTTGCACCCCTACAGAAGAGGATCCGCACCGTGAGCATCACCGCCGAGCCCAGCCACCCGCTTGCCTCCTCCGAAACATCATTGCGGCTGGGCATCGACGTTGGGGGCACGGCCATCAAGTACGCCGTGGTTGACACCGCAGACGGCACGCTGCACCGTGCCATCGCCCAAGTCCCTACGCCGCAGCCGGCAACCCCGGATGCCGTTGCCACCGCCCTTGGGGAGATTGTGGCGGAGGTGCGACGAAGCGGGCTGGACTTGGACTCCGCTGTTGGCGTCGCATTCCCGTCGGTGATCCGCCACGGCGTGGCGCTGTCCGCCGCAAACATTGGTGCCGACTGGATCGGGCTGCCCATCAACGAATTCCTGGCCGGGCGGCTCGGCTGCGAAGTGCTGGTGAGCAACGACGCCGATGCGGCCGGCTTGGCCGAAGCCAGCCACCGGGCGGGCGACGGGACCGGCGGGGTGGTCCTGGTGCTCACGCTCGGGACCGGGATCGGCTCGGCCCTGGTGGTCGATGGCCAGCTGGTGCCCAATCTTGAGCTGGGACACCTGGAACTGGGCGGGGCGAGAGCGGAAGCCGGGGCATCCGCCGTCGCCCGTGAACGTGACGGACTCAGCTGGGCCGAGTACGCCCAACGGCTCCAGGCCTACCTGCGCCACGTGGAGTTCCTCTTGTCCCCTGACCTGATCATCCTGGGCGGCGGGATTTCCGTGCGGCACGCGGACTTCCTGCCGCATGTGAGCTTGCAAACCCCCGTGGTGCCAGCACTTTTGGCCAACACGGCTGGCGTGGTGGGGGCCGCCCTCTCCGTTCGCTGACGCCTGAGCGCAGATCCGGTTCCGCCCCGGACTGTCTCCCACCCAGGCAACTAAGGGCGGAGCGCCGGGAAGAATTCAGCCACGATGTCGGCGGTGTTGATGTCCCGGGTGGTCCGTCCGAGCAGGGTCACCGCCCGGGTTGCAGGGTTGGGCACCACGTGTCCGCCGCCGGCCACCGTGTACAAGGCGACCGGCGGGCAGCCATCCTGGTCGTGGCTGCTGAGGATGACTTTCGTCCGCCCACTTTCGGGACGGCTCGGAATATCGGAGATGACGGGCCCGCCGAAGATCTTGTTCCTGGCGGCGAAGTACTCTGCCGTCTGCGGGGCGGAGGGACCCCGGTTCTTGCTGCCGAGCCCCCAAAAACCACTTTCGCCACGGTACGGCACCACCAAATCATGGGTGCCGTGGATCAAGACCACGGGCATGGGCATGTGTTTATCCACAAATTCCAGCCCGCCGGGGCGGGGCAGGGTGGCACTGACGATTGCGGCGCCGTCGAACTTTTCAGGTATTTCATGGATCATCCTGATCACCATTTGCCCGCCGTTGGAATATCCGGCCGCAATGACGGGAACGGGCCCGTAAAGTGCGCGAAAATGGTCCGCCAGTGCAGCCATGAACGCCACGTCGTCGGCATGGCGTTCATCGTCGTTCCCGTGGTTCCACAGCCAGCGCACGGCGTGCGGGTACACCACCGCCACCCGCCCGTCGGAGGCCAGGTCGTCAAAGCTGGCGCCGCTGAACCGGCGCAATGAGTGCCCGTTTTGGTGCGAGCCATGCAGGAACAAGAGCACCGCCGATGGGTGGGCGTGCGCCGCCGGCGTCGTCTCACTACCCTCCGTTGATCCCTGGACAGGCGCCCCAGTGACCACCAGGAACTTCCTGATCCGGCCCGCCACGGTGATCCGCTCGGTGTGCTCGTACGTTTTGGCCCGGGGCGAGGTCCGCGACACCACCATGGCCTATTTCGCCCCGGAAGCTGGTGCGGTGGTCGCCACCAGGGACGGCTGGCTGAGCGACTGCCTGATGAGTTTTTCCATCTGCCCTTGGATGAAGTGCTGGCCGGCCACGGAGGGGTGCACGCCGTCTGGACCGATCAGTTCGTCGACGTGGCCCATGATCCAGCCCTGGGCGATGGGATCGACAAAGGTGGCGCCGGCGGCGACGGCGGCATCCTGCACGGCGTCCCTCACGGCCAGCCGGTCGGCTTCGGGCTGATTCGAGTAGGCCGGCAGCCCCACCACCAGGAGGGCAGCATGGGGCGAGATGGCCTTGGCCGCGGCATACGCGGCTGTTGCGGCAGTCCCAATCTGGTTAGCGGTGTGGCCACGATCATTTTCCGAACCAAAGAACAGGACCAGTTCGGTGTCCGCCGTTACTGACTGCGCCACCTGTTTGCCAAACGTGGAATCATTGCTCCCAACCGTGACGTAGCCGCTGCCGTTCTGTGCGGCGTTGACGAGGTCCAGGGGGTCCTCGGGATCAGCTGGATCCGTGTTGATGAGGTTCGGCCAGGCCTCCTTGGCCGTGGTCCCAAGCCCGGTGCTCAGCGAATCCCCGATCACGGCGACGCTGTGGGGTTTCGCGGGGGCGGAGGCTTGCGATGAGACTTGTAATGGCGCCGGGGTGCCCTGGCACCCGGCCAGGACGAGCGAGGCGAATAACGCAAGCATCAGGGCTCCCCCAAAGCGCGCCATATTGCCGTTGCCGCACCAGATTCTTTGCCATGGGCGGGTTCCCGCCATCCATTCCACCTGCCTCGAGGATTCCATGTGCAGCCCCCTGCCAACAAGCCGGGGCCGCCTTTTCGGAACCAGCGTACGCCGAACACCTTGGCGTTCCCTCAACATTGCCGGGCGCCCCGCCGGTAAATGGCATGCGCTAGGGTGTGTGCATGCGATGGCTTTCGGGTGAGGCGGGAGGGCACTTACCTGTCCTGCCCTCTCCGGGGCTACCCCGGGGAACGAAGACCGGCCAGCACCATGCACCGCAGTCGCGGCACTGCGCTCCGCGCAGCAGCGCGACCGCACAGACAGATTGGTCATCCGGAAGCCGTCGCACCCCATGACCCCCACCCGGGCCTCGGCCGTTGCGGCTCGCACCCCGCACCCCACCCGGCAAACCCTTGCCACCGCTTTGGCGCACGCCTTTCTGGCTGCTGAGTCCTGGTCCAAGGCCTCGTTGGTGGCAGCCGGTGCCGATATTTTGGGGGCACGACGGCGTTGGCTTGGTCCGCTGGCCGCCGACATTTTGCGCAGTTACCACAGGGCCCCGACAGGGTCACCACGCGAGCTGGCCGCCGTCGTTCTTGGCAATGAAACGTTTGGTGAGGCCGTGGCCAAGGCTGCTGCCCGGCGCAAGCCCATCAGGCTGGCCCACTATGCACTGGCTCCGGGGCCGGAGACGCTGGCCGGCCTGGCGCGGCTTCTGCGGCTGGATGTGGGCGAACTGGAGTGGTTTGCCGATCCCAAGCAGTGGAATCGCACCGCCCGCAGCACGAGGTTGCAGCACTACCGCTACCAGTGGCGCACCCGGCCAGGGCGTGTGCCGCGGCTGCTGGAGATCCCCCACCCGAGGCTGCGGGCCATCCAACGCACCGTGCTGCGGGAATTGCTGGCGCGCATTCCGCTGCACGATGCCGCGCACGGCTTTGTGCCCGGCCGCAGCGCAATCTCCGGTGCCAGGGTCCATGCCGGCCAAGAGGTGGTCATCAACCTCGACCTGGCAGCGTTCTTTGCGCACGTGACACCCGGAAGGATTTACGGTGTGCTGCGGCTGGCCGGTTTTGGCGAGGCCGTGGCGCACCGGCTCACGGGCCTGTGCACACATGCCGTGCCCGTAGGGGTGATCGCCGAGATGCCGCCCGGAGGGGATGCCGCGGACAGGTTCGCCCTGCGCAGGGCCCTCGCCGTGGCGCATCTGCCCCAGGGCGCGCCAACCTCGCCCACGCTGGCCAACTTGTCGTTGCGGCGCCTGGATTCCCGCCTGTCCGGATGGGCGGCCGCGTTCGACGCCGGGTACACCCGTTACGCAGACGACCTCGCCTTCAGCGGCGGTGCCTTGATTGCCCGGCGCGCCGATGCGTTCGTCCGCGGGGCGCAGCGGATTGTGGCCGACGAGGGCCACACGCTGAACCGGTTAAAGTCGCGGGTCCGGCCGGCCGGGGTGCGCCAAACCGTGACGGGCGTGGTGGTGAATCAGCACACCAATGTTCCACGCCAGGAGTTCGACCGCTTGAAGGCGGTGCTGCACAACTGTGTTCTATATGGGCCTGCGGGGCAAAACCGTGCCGACCATCCGGATTTCCGGGCGCACTTGTTGGGACGCATCGGATGGGTTGCCAGCGTCAATCCAGTCCGCGGCGCCAAGCTTTTGGGCGAATTCCAGCGCATCCGGTGGTGACCTTCGGTGGTCGATCCCGTCGGGGGCCCGTGGTCGAGCTAGTCGAGACCCCCGTGGTCGATCCCCACCCGCTCCCCAGTCTCGACCCAACGGCGCCTCCACAGACGAGTGTTGTTAGAAAGTTGTTCACATTCTCGAACATGGTATCGAAAAATGTCGGTGCCGGCCGGTAAAATAAGGGGTATGGAAGCAACGGCAAGGATGCCGGGACATCCCGGATCCACCCAGGACGGCAGGAGCATTGGTGAT
>JBAUMA010000255.1:0-21563 GCA_049578485.1 Specibacter sp. | reverse complement strand
GGGCAACAACGCGGCCACGCCGGACCCGCCCACCCCTGGGCGGCCGGACGCGGCGAACCGCCGGCCCCGGCGGAGCAGCGCAACGCCCCGGCTCCCGCCGGAGCCAACAGATCACTGGACATCACGGTATAGAAAGGCAGGCCACCATGAGCAACACCACCATCCCCCCGCTGACCGCCGGCAGCAACACCCTGGCGCCTCCCACGGCCGTGACGGGACTCGGCACCGTTCCCGGAAAGCGCACGCCCAAGCAGGAGATGGACTCCGAGGTGTTCATGTCGCTGCTGGTCGCCCAGCTGCGCCACCAGGACCCGTCCTCGCCCATGGACACCAACCAGATGATCGGCCAAACCACTCAGCTGGCCACCATGGAAAAACTGACCAACATGGATGCGACCGCCACGGAAAACTTCTCCCTGCAGATGCGCACCTCCGCGGCGGCCCTGATCGGCCAGCAAGTCTCCTGGGCGGACGCTGACGGCACCAAGCACAGCGGCACGGCAACCTCGGTCTCCTTTGCCGGTCCCGTCCCGCAGGTCACGGTGGGCGATAAGAGCATTGCCCTCGATACCATCTCGGGGGTCACGTCCGTACCAACCGGCGGCGCCACGGAGCCAGGGGCAGGCGCCCCGAAGCCGGACCCGGCACCGGATCCCGCCCCTCAAACAGATTCAATCCTGAACCCCGGGTCCACCCCGGCCACCACCTAGCAGCAGTCACCACCCAACAGGCACAGAAAGGCTTCACACCATGCTTCGTTCCCTGTACTCCGGTATTTCCGGGCTCCGCTCGCACCAAACCATGCTTGACGTCACGGGCAACAACATTGCCAACGTGAACACGGCCGGGTTCAAGTCCTCCACGGTCCAGTTCCAGGACACGCTCTCCCAGGTGACCCGCAACGGTTCGGCGGCAAGCCCGGGCGCGGGCGGGACCAACCCGGCCCAGGTCGGCTTGGGTGTCCAGGTGGCCGGCATTTCCACCAACTTCGCCCAGGGATCTGCCCAGGCCACCGGCCGGTCCTCCGACATGATGATCTCCGGCGACGGATTCTTCGTCACCTCCAAGGGCGGCCAGCAGCTGTACGCCCGGGCCGGTTCCTTTGACTTCGATTCCGCCGGACGGCTCGTCTCGCCCGACGGTGCCCTGCTGCAGGGCTGGAGCGCGGCCAACGGCCAGGTCAACGCCGGGGCTGGCTTGGGCAACATCACGATCTCCAAGCAAATGATGGCACCCGCTGCGGCCACCACGACTGCCACCATGGGCGGCAACCTGCCCGACGACGCGGCCGTCGGCACGGCGCTGACCCGCGACGTGAAGGTCTTTGATGCCAGCGGCAAGGCAAGCAACCTGGCCCTGACCTTCACCCGCACCGCCGCAGGCTGGGACGTGGCGGGCGCGGACGCCAACGGCGGGACCGGCGCGACGGCCTTGACGTTCGCCGGCGGGAAGCAAACCTCCGGCGGACCACTGACGGTGGGCGGGATCGCCGTCGACTTGAGCGGGGTCACCGGCGCCGCCGAACTGTCCACGGTTTCCGTGACGGGCAAGAACGGAAACGCCGCAGGCACACTGGACTCCTTCAGCATGGGCGCCGACGGCACCCTGACGGGCACGTTCAGCAATGGCGAGAATGCCGTGATTGGGCGCGTCGCGCTGGCCAACTTCGCGAATGCCGGCGGACTGGAAAAGGCCGGGTCCTCCAGCTACCGGGCCACCGCATCCTCGGGTATGGCCGCCATCGGCACTGCCGGGGAAAACGGCCTCGGCTCCCTCGTGGGCGGCTACGTGGAAATGTCCAACGTGGACCTGTCGCAGGAGTTCACGAACCTGATTGTGGCCCAGCGTGGTTTCCAGTCCAACGCCCGCATCATCACCACCTCGGATGAGGTTCTGCAGGAACTGACGCAACTGAAGCGTTAATGCGCGCGATCCTTGAACTGCAGGCTGCCCCGCACCTTACGAACCGGGCGGGGCAGCCGACAGTGTTCGGTGTGGACGGCTGACGTCCCAGCGACCGAAGGATGATCCAATGATCGTTGTCACCCGCCTGGACGGCCGGAGATTTGCGTTAAACCCGGACTTGATAGAACGCATTTTTGAATCCCCCGACACCACCCTGGTCATGGCAGACGGGGCCAAGTTCATCGTCACCGAATCGATGGCGGTCGTCATTGAAAAGATTGCGCGGTTCCGCGCACACATCATCTCGCTGGCCCGGGACTACACCGAGGAAATTGACGACGACGTGCCGCTGCCGCGGCCGCGGTTGAGCCTCATCGATACTCCGGACCGTTTCCAGAAGGGCGGCAAATAGTCCATGGATCCCGCAACAATAGCCGGACTGGTCATCGCCTTTGGTGCCTTGTTCGCCATGATCACCCTTGAGGGTTCTTCGGTCGCCAGCATCACGCTGCCCGCCCCCATGCTCCTGGTCCTGGTTGGAACCGTTGCAGTCGGCCTGGCGGGATCGACCCTGAAGGACTTTGTGCACGCCGTGAAGGCGCTGCCGAAAGCGTTCACGGGCAAGCCGCCCAAACCGGCCGAAAGCATCGAGGCCGTGGTGGCCCTGGCCGACAAGGCCCGGCGCGAGGGCCTGTTGTCGCTGGAGGCCTCCGCCACTGAAACCAAGGACCCGTTCCTGCGCAACGCCCTGCAAAACATCGCCGACGGGACCGACGGCGAAGACCTGCGGGACCTGCTCGACGACGCCGTCGAGGCCAAGATCAAAAGCGACCACACGGCGTCGAAGTTCTTCATGGCCCTGGGCGGCTACGCACCCACGGTGGGGATCATCGGCACCGTGGTGTCCCTGACCCATGTGCTTGAAAACCTCTCCAACCCGGACAAGCTGGGCCCCATGATCGCGGCCGCGTTCGTGGCCACCCTGTGGGGGCTGCTGTCGGCAAACTTCATCTGGCTGCCCATCGGCTCGCGCCTGACCCGGCTCTCCGAGCTGGAAGTGGACGCCATGACCCTGGTCATGGAGGGTGTGCTGGCCGTGCAGGCCGGGTCGCAGCCGTCACTGCTGCGCGAGCGGCTTACCGCCATGGTCCCGGAATACCGCCAACAGGGTGCGAAGGGCCCCGGCAAGTCCGAAAGCAAGAAAGCCGCATGAGCGGATCGGGCCGGCGGGGGCGCAAGCGCAGGGGGAAACCGGCGGAAAGCCACCCCGACGAGCGCTGGATGGCGTCCTACATGGACATGGTGACCGTGCTGATGTGCATGTTCATCGTGCTGTACGCCATGTCCACGGTGGACCAGGCGAAGTTCGTCAAGCTCCGCGACTCGTTTGCCACCGGCTACGGTCAAGTGCAGGTGGGCAAGGTGGACACCGCCAGCGGCCTGGTGGTGCCGGCCAAGGATGTCGGCAAGGAGGGTGTGCTGGCCAAATCCCCTTACGAGCAGGCTGTTGCCGAGGTGGACAAGCTCACCGGGCTCAAGGAAGCCATGCGGCTGCGATTGGGTGAAAAAGGCCTGGCCGACAACGTGGCGTTCCAGATCGACCAACGCGGGCTCAGCGTGAAACTCGTTGGCTCCCAGTCGTTCTTCCAGCCCGACAGTCCGGCCCTGTCCGCACGCGCCACGCAGGTGCTCACCGTGATCGGCCCCGTCCTGGTCAGCTCAGGACTGGACGTGTCGGTGGAGGGGCACGCGGCCAACGCCATCACCAACTACCCTTCCGTCTGGGAGCTGTCCGCCGAACGCGCCGTCGGGGTGGTCCGCTACCTGGTGGAGCGGCGGAACATGCCCGAGGGCCGGATCGGGGCCATCGGCTACGGCTCCTCCCGGTCGGTGAATAACAACTCCACCGAGCCACTCCGTGAGCTCAACCGCAGGGTGGACATAGTGGTGTTGTCCAACCAGCCCGACCAGGTCCGGGCCTTGATTCCCGATGTCTTGAAAGCAAAGGCGATTTCTTTCTAACGGATCGGCCAAAGCTGCCGATAGTGACGGATATGCCCGTACTTTCGCAACAGTCACCGCTGCCCCCTGCCCGGGCGCTCAAGGTGGTTGAGGCGTACGATTTTCGGCGTCCCACAACACTGGCCCGTGAGCACAGCCGGGTCCTTGAAGTGGCGTTTGAAACCTTCGCCCGGCAGTGGGGGACACAGCTTGGGGCGAAGATCCGTGCCGGTTCGGCCGTGGTCACCGAGCAGGTGACCATGGCAACGTACGACGAATATGCCTCCTCAGTGCCGGCCTCAACGGCCATGGTGCTGTTCTCCCTGGCGGGCCAGGAGTCCCGGGGCGTCATCCAGTTCCCGGCCGAGGCGGCCCTGTTTTGGGTTACCCGCATGATGGGCGGCTCCTCCAGCGCCCCCATCCCCGACCGCAAATTCACCCAGATTGAACACGCGCTCGTCAAACGCTTGGTGGATGACACGCTGGAGGACCTGCAATATTCCTTCGGATCCCTGCTGGCCGAGGTTCCCGTGGTGGACGGCATCCACTTCAACTCCCAGTTCGCCCAGGCCGCGGCCACCAACACGCTGATGATTGTTGCCACGTTCACCATCAGTGTGGGCGAACGTAGCTGGCGGTCAACGGTGGCACTGCCTTCGGAGGTGTTGGTGCAGCAACTGGGCAGCAGCAACCCCGTCAGCGACGCCGCGGCGGCACCGGGCCAGCTGCGGGCCCAGATCGGCCACGTGCCCGTGGATGTGGCGTTGTCCCTGGCCCCGGTCCCCGTCACCCCCGAAACCATCCTGAACCTGGTGGTGGGGGACGTTTTGCCGCTGCCGCACCCCGTGGCCCGGCCGTTTGACCTGACTGTGGGCGGCAAAGCGGTGGCACAGGCCATCGGCGTCACCCACGGATCCCGCCGGGCCGGGCAAATTGTTACCACCGAGGAGACACAAGCATGACAACACCCCTGGCCACAGCGGCAGCCGCCTCCGCCCTTGCGGCCCTCCTGCCGTCCGCCGTACGGCTGGAGACAACGAAGCAGCCGGCCGGACCCGCCCCGTCGGGCGCCGTCGGGGTGGGCGTTGATTTTGTTGGCTCCGTCTCCGCCGAGCTGGCCCTGATGCTTTCGGCCCGCGCCGAGACCGCCGTCCGGGCCGCCGGCGGCGCCGGAACCGTTGGCCTGGCCGACATCATGCGCCCCGCCTTTGAAGCCGCCGCGGCAGAGCTGGGCTCCGGCGTGTTGGGTGAGGTGTCCGAACGTGACACCACCGCCTTGTTCGGCGACCCCGAATCGGTGGTCTTCCGCTTTACCGGCGACGCCGGCGAGGAGCCGTTCGCCTGGCTGGCCTTGCGGGTCCGCCAGTCGGCCGCCAAGGGCAACACCGAACTCAGCGCACACAAGCTCGGACGCATCCACGACGTTGAAATGGCGCTTTCGGTCGTGATCGGGCGGACGCGCATGAGCGTCGCCAACGTGTTGGGCCTGGAGCCGGGCAACGTGGTGGACCTTGACCGCTCCGCCGGTTCCCCCGCCGACGTGCTGCTCAACGGGCGCCTCATCGCCCACGGCGAGGTGGTTGTGGTGGACCAGGACTACGCCGTGCGCATCACCAAGATCCTGGACACCGCAGAGACGGTTGGCTAGGTGGACACATTCCTCCTGGTGCTGCGGGTGGGGCTGTCCCTCACCGTGGTGGTGGTGCTTTTGTGGATGGCACAAAAGAAGCTCACCAAGTCGGGGCGCCATGGCGACCAGGCCGCCGTCGAGGTCCTCAGCAAGCGCAGCGTGGGCCAAAAGGCCTCCGTGGTGGTGGTTGAATCCGACGGCCAGCGCTTCCTGCTCGGCGTCACCGAGCACTCCATCAACGTCCTGCACACCTCAAACGCCCCGGAACGCCCGGCCCTGGACGTGCCGGCCACCGGCACCGACCCCGAGTTTGCCCTGGTCCTGCAGCAGGCCGGTGAACCCGGTCTCCGCCGTGACCTGCCGGCTCGTCGCCTTCGCCAAGGAGGCGACGCCGCCCCCCTGCACGGAACCATCTTTGCCAAGAGCACCTGGGTCCAGGCCGGGGCAGCGGTTCGCAAGGGCCTGAATCTGTGACACCGGCGTTGCGGCACCCGCGCACCTGGGTGCAGGCCGCCGTCGTCGTGCTGCTGGTCCTTGCCGTCTTGTACGCACTCAGCCTGCTCACCGCGGCTCCCTCGCACGCCCTCACCCCCCTGGCCCCGGGCGACCCGACCCCGCCCGCCGACCCCACGGCGCCGGCTGACCCGGCAAACCCCGGCACCGGCGGCGTGAACGTCACGGTCAACGGGCTCGGCGGCACGCCCAGTTCCTCCATTGTCACGCTGCTGGCGGTCACGCTGCTGTCCGTGGCGCCGGCCCTGCTGCTGATGATGACGTCGTTCACGAAGATCTTCGTGGTGCTCGCCATGACCCGCAACGCGATCGGGCTGCCCACCGTGCCGCCCAACCAGGTGCTGGCCGGGCTTGCCTTGTTCCTGTCCCTGTTCATCATGTCGCCCACCCTGGTGGACATCAACAACACCGCCGTGCAGCCGTTCCTCAACGGCACGATCGACGTCAACAAGGCGTTTGACCTGGCCGGCGGGCCGTTGCGCCACTTCATGCTCCCGATGACGCGGGAGGAGGACATTGCCTTGATGACCCGGGCCGCCAACCGCGACAACCCGGCCTCCCCCGACACCGTGCCGATGCTGACCTTGATCCCGGCGTTCATGATTTCCGAGCTGCGCAGCGCCTTCATCATCGGCTTTGTCATCTTCATCCCGTTTTTGATCATCGACCTGGTGGTCTCCTCGGCCCTGATGTCCATGGGCATGATGATGCTCCCGCCGGTCATGATCTCACTGCCGTTCAAGATCCTGCTGTTCATCCTGGTGGACGGCTGGGGCCTGATCATCACCTCCCTGATCCAAAGTTATGCGGGCAGCCCATGAACACCGCCGAAGTATTGAACATTGCCGTCCAGGCCCTCTGGGTGGCCGCAAAATTGTGCGCACCCATCCTGCTCACGGCCCTCGTGGTGGGCTTTGCCGTGTCCTTGCTGCAGTCCATCACCCAGATCCAGGAAGCCACCCTGTCCTTTGTGCCCAAGGCCGTGGGCGTAGTGCTGGCCCTGGTCATTTCCGGGCACTGGATGATCACCGAGATCGTCACGTTCACGAACGATCTCTTCGCCAAAATCCCCTCCCTGCTGGCCGGCTAGGGTGCGCGGGCGATGAACATCCCCGTCGATATGGCCTGGCTGGAGGCCGCACTGCTGGCCGTGGTGCGCGCCACCGCATTCATTGTCATTGCCCCGCCGTTTTCCTACAACGCCTTCCCGCTGCGCATCAAGGGCATGCTGGCCCTGGGACTTGGCCTGGCCATGTCAAGCCGGGTGGCGTCCGGCCACCAGCTCAGCAGCACGGGCGGTTTCGTGGTCTCCGTGCTGATGGAGGTTGTCACTGGCGCCGCCTTGGGGTTCCTGGTCTACCTGGTGTTTGCCACCGTGCAGTCCGCCGGGTCCCTGATCGACCTCTTTGGCGGCTTTTCCATGGCGCAGGCGTTCGACCCCCAGTCCATGGTCAACGGCGCCCAGTTCACCCGCCTGTTCCAAATGACGGCGCTGGCACTCCTTTTTGCCTCGGACGGGTACCAGCTGATCATTGGCGGCCTGGCCCGCTCCTTCGACGCCGTGCCGCTGGGCGGGGTCCTTGACCTCACCCACCCGGTCCAGACCATGGCCGGTTCCGTCACGGAAATGTTCGTGGCCGCCGTGCAAATTGCCGGACCGTTGCTGGTGGTCCTGTTCCTGGCCGACGCCGGACTTGGCCTGCTGACCCGTGTGGCCCCGGCACTGAACGCGTTTGCCCTGGGTTTCCCGCTGAAGATCATGCTCACTCTTGCCCTTGGCGGGCTGGTGGTGGTGGGCCTGGGGCCGGTGGTTGTGACGCTGGTGTCCACCGCCATGACCCGGTTGACGGAGGTGATCAGCGGTGGCTGAGGAACCCAGCGAGGAAAGAACCGAACAAGCCACCGAAAAACGCATGCGGGAGGTGCGGGAAAAGGGCCAGCTGTCCCGCTCCCAGGACCTGACCGCCTGGGTGGGTGTGGGGGCCGCGGCCATCATGATTCCCGGCGTCATCTCCGCCAGCGCCAACGCCCTCTCGGACCAGATGTTCACCGTCACGGCCATGGTGCACCACCCCGACGCCAACGCCGCACTCAAGGCACTGGAGGCCGGCTTTGGCTCCCTGGCCGGGATCCTGGGGATGTTGTTCGCCGCCGTCACGGTGGCCGTGCTGGCCGCCGCCGTGCTGCAGGGCGGCATCAACTTCAAGAAATTCAAGCCCAAGTTTGAACAGTTTGACCTGCTCAAGGGCCTGAAGAACATGGTGGGCACGCAAGCGCTGTGGAACGGCGCGAAGGCCCTGTTGAAGACCGCCGTGGTGGGCCTGGTCTTGTTTGTCGTCATCGAGGGCCTGACGGTGACCTTGTTGGGTGCCGGGGTACTGCCGATCTCGCAAATGCTGGCAACGGCCGGGCAGGGGCTGGTGCAGCTGGTTCAGTACGCCGTGGCGGCCGGACTGATACTGGCCGTGGCCGACGTCTTCGTGGTCGCCAAACGCAACCGCAAGCGGACCCGCATGACCAAGAAGGAAGTCAAGGATGAGAACAAGAGCACCGAAGGCGATCCCCTGGTCAAGTCGGCCCGCCGCCAGCGCCAACTGGCCATGGCCCGCAACCGCATGATGAGCGCGGTGGCAACGGCCGACGTCGTGCTGGTCAACCCCACCCATGTGGCCGTGGCGCTGCGCTACGAACCCGGAAAGTCCGCCCCCCGCGTGGTGGCCAAGGGGGCGGACCGGATCGCCACACGGATCCGTGCCGAGGCCGAGGCGAAGAACGTGCCCATGGTCAGGGACATCCCCCTGGCGCGGGCCCTGCACGGCTCCTGCGAACTCGGCACCGAAATTCCCGTGGAACTGTACAACCAGGTGGCGGCCGTGCTCGCGTTCGTCATGGCCCTGAAGAAACGCGGCACCGGGGCCGGAACGCACCAGATCCTGCCCGCCGGATCCGCCATCCCCGCCGGGTTGGTGGCCGCATGAGCAGCAAGCCGCAAGCCGTCCCATCCAAGCCAAGGAGCACTAAGTGAACCGCAATGTGTCAGCAATGGCCATCCCCATGGGCGTGGTGGGCATTGTGCTGCTCCTCGTGGTGCCCATCCCCACACTGTTGCTGGATGTCCTGATCATCATCAACATCGTGTTTGCGCTGCTGGTGCTCATGAACACCATGTTCGTGAAGAAGCCGCTGGACTTCTCCGTGTTCCCGTCGCTGCTGCTCGTGGCCACGCTGTTCCGGCTGGGCCTGAACGTGGCCTCCACCCGGCTGGTGCTGGGCCAGGCGCACGCCGGCCAGGTGATCCAGGCCTTTGGCGAGGTCACGGTGGGCGGAAACCTGATCATCGGCGCCGTGATCTTCCTGATCTTGGTGGTCATCCAGTTCGTGGTGGTCACCAAGGGTGCCGAGCGCGTGGCCGAGGTGGGCGCCCGCTTCACCCTCGACGCCATGCCGGGTAAGCAGATGGCCATTGACGCCGACCTCAACGCCGGCCTGATCACCGATGTCGCGGCCAGGGAACGCCGTGCCGAGGTCTCCGCCGAGGCCGACTTTTACGGCGCCATGGATGGTGCGTCCAAGTTCGTCAAGGGCGACGCGATCGTCGGCATCATCATTATCATCATCAACCTGGTGGGCGGCATTGCCATCGGCATGGGCCAACGCGGCATGGACATCGCCGATGCGCTGCACACGTATTCGCTGCTGTCCATGGGTGACGGGCTGGTGTCCCAGATTCCGGCCTTGCTGATGGCCGTGGCCACGGGCATGATCGTGACCCGCTCCAATGCCTCCTCCGACATGGGCACGACGGCGGCCGTGCAGCTGACGCAGTCACGCCCGGCCCTGATGGTGGCCGGGATCGCGGCGATCATCATGGCCGTCATCCCCGGCATGCCGGTCTTCTTGTTCCTGGCCGTGGGCGCCCTGCTGCTGTTCATGGGACAACGGGTCAAGGCCGCCGAGACGCGGGCCGCGACGGCGGCCGCTCTCGAGGCCCTGCCATCCGCGCCCAAGAGCGAAACAACGGAGGACATCATGGAGCAAATGCGCGTGCAGCCGCTGGAAATCCAGCTGGCCACCGACCTTGTTGACCTGGTTTCCGGTTCGGCCGACGACTTGCTGGCCCGCATCAGAGCCCTGCGCCACAAGGTGGCCATGGAATTAGGCGTGGTGGTGCCTCCCGTGCGCACCCGGGACCATGTGGAACTCCCGCCGTCCACCTACGTCATCCGGATTGCCGGCGTCGAGGCCGGGCGGGGGACCGCGCCGGCCGGGCGCGTCCTGGCACTGGGGGACAACCTGGGCAACCTGCCCGGCACCCCCACCGTGGAGCCGGTGTTTGGCTTGGCCGGCAAATGGGTGCCGGCCGAGATGCGGCACAGCGCCGAGATGGCCGGGGCCACCGTGGTGGACCGGGTCTCGGTGCTGGTGACGCATTTGTCGTCAGTGGTCACGGCCAACGCCGCCCGCCTGCTCAGCCGCGAGGACGTGCGGGTGCTCACGGAGGGCGTCAAGGAGGTGTCCCCGTCCACCGTGGAGGACTTGATCCCCGGGCTTTTGTCGCTGGGCGAGGTGCAGAGCGTGCTGCAGGGCCTGCTGCTGGAACAGGTGCCCATCAACGACCTGCCACGCATCTATGAGTCGCTGTCGTTGCAGGCCAAGAAGGGCACCGATACGGAAGGTTTGGTGGAGTCGGCCCGAACCGGGCTGGGCCCCGTCATTGCCGACCGCTACCTGGAGGGCGGCACCCTGGCCGTGCTTATGATCGACCCCACCCTTGAACAGGGCATGCTGGAGGGCTTGCGGCCCTCCGAGCTGGGCACCCAGATCGTCATGGACGCGAACCGGCTCGAGGCCGTGCTGACCTCCGTCGCCGACAACGCCGCCGCGGCCGAAGCGTCCGGCCGGACGCCGGTGCTGGTGTGCGCCCCGGCCCTGCGTCCGGCGATTCGGCGGCTCGTTGCCGGGCGGGTGAGCGGGCTTCCCGTGCTCTCCTATACCGAGGCCACGGCAGGCAACCCCACGATTGAAACGTTGGGGGTGGTGCGCGGTGCCCAGTCGATTTCAGCTTAAGGGCCCCAGCCTTGCTGCACTCAAGTGGCAGCTGGTGCATGAATACGGCCAACGCGCCCGGATTGTCCGGGCCGAACGCGTCCAGGTCGGCGGCCTGTTTGGCCTGGGTGCAGACACCAGCTACGAGGTGACGGTCGAGGTGGACGGGCCGCCGTTGCCGGCCTCGGCGCCCTCCCGTGCCGCCGCGAAGCAGGCGGTATTGTCCGGGCGGGTGGTCGAGGTCGGGCAGAATGATCCCGCGCCAACACGGCGCGGGCTGTCCGCGCTGTTGGCCGAGGCCGACAAGGCCGACGGTGAGGGCACAGCCCTTGTCGATCCCGTGGAGCCGGCCACGGCGAAACCCGATTTCGGTGCCATCCTGGCCAAGCTGGCGGTGGAAGCGGACGACGGCGGCAAACCGTCAGCCGAGCCCGTCCGGGCCCCCGTCGGCGCCCCGTCGGCGCCGCCCGCCCCGACGGACTCCACGGCCCCTGCGTCTCCGCGGGCTGCTGCGGTCCTGGCCGACGGCGTCGTCGCCCCGTCCACGGGGGCCGGGGACCTGCTGGTGCTGGTGGGGCTGCGTGATGCGCCACTGGGAGTGGCCACCTCCATGCTGCGCGAACTCAACCATGCCGGCGGTGCCATGCTGCGCACGGCCGGCGGGCACCGGGTGGAGGGTGTGGAGCACGTGCTCATCGACAGCCCCGGCGTCAAGAAGGCCCAGGCCCTGGCCGCCGTCGACAACAAACCGCTTTTGGTAGCATTCAGCATTGGGGCCGGGACGTCCTCGAAGCCGGCCGCCTTGTCGGCACTGCGGCCGGATCAGTTGTGGCTCGTGGTGGACGCCGCCCACAAACCGGAGGACACCGCCGCCTGGGTGCGCCAGATTTGTTGGTTTTCCACGCCGGACGCGCTGGCCGTGGTGGGTTCCCGGGACACGGAAACCCCGGAAACGGTCAACGAGCTTGGCATTCCGGTGGGCTGGCTCGACGGCCAGCAGGCCCAACGTCCCACCCTTTAGCGCCCAACCATCAGCACATCCACGGAAGGAATCACATGCTGGTATTGACTCGGAAAATCGGTGAGAAGATCCTCATCGGCAACGACATTGTCCTGACCATCCTCGACGGGGGCCGCGGCGAGGGGATTCGCATCGGCATCGACGCGCCGCGCAACATCTCCATCCACCGCAGCGAGGTGGTGGAGGCTGTCTCGGCCAGCAACCAGGAAGCCTTGCAGTCGAGCGGGGACGCCGGGGCCGATCCGGAGCAGCTCATCCTCGCCGCACTCGGGCTCGGTGGCGACAATATCGGCCTCGACAAGCCCGGCCTCGACAAGCCCGGTCTCGACGGGCTCGAGCAACGGGGCCAAGAGCCCCCGGCCGGCTAACTGAAGTCCATGCCGGCGTCGGTGCCCATGGTGTAGGTGGTGTTGGCCCCGTCCAAGGCCTCCCTGATGATGTCGGCGTGGCCGCTGTGCTGGGAGATTTCCCGAATCACGTGCAACAGGATCCGCCGGGCGCTCCACCATTCCGGTTCCGGCTGCCACGGGGCGGAGGGAAGCGGGATGGAGGCGTCAAGGTCGATGCCGGCCAATGCCGCATCCGTGACGAGCGCGTTTGCGTGGAATGCCGCAATGAGCGAGTCGATGGTCTCGTCGTCGTGCACCGTGTGGCTGTCGGTACCGGCGGCCATGTCGAAGGTGGCGTCCTCATCGGGGACCAGGATGGTCTTGACCCAGTTCTTTTCGGTGGCCGTCACATGCTTGACCAGGCTGGCCAGGGTCAGCGAACTGGCCGTGCTGCGGGTCTTGGCCTGGGTGTCGCTGAGATTGCGCATGGGGATCATGAAGGTGTTCCGCTGGTCCGAGAGGATTGCGGAGATGTCCGCCATCTGTGCGGACATGCTTGCGCGGGATTCTGCCATTTTTTGCTCCTGGTGGACTGCGGCGCCCGGATTTATTTTTCCCAGGGTGCCTTGATGGGGAAGTACTTTTCCAAAAAGTCGATGACACGTTCCCGGCGTTCCTCGGCGTCGACCTCCGGAAAGCTGCCGTCGTTCAGGCACAGGAAGTCTGCATTGCGACTGGCCAAGAGCTTCGGCAGCGACGCCAGCCCCTTGGCGGAGGTTGTGTCGACATAGATCCCCGTGCCGTCGTCGTGCATGACGGCACGGCCGGTGAGTAGAGCGTAGTAGTGGTACAGGGAATTTGTCACGGAAATATTGCCGGCCGCCCGGAATCGGCTGGCCGCCGTGGCGGCGAACTCCTCGGGGAATTCATGCTCCAACTCGGCCATGACGGATTTGCGGAACGGTGCTGCCGAGTGCTCCAGGTGGCGGGTGGCAAAGCGGCCAAACCTGTCCCAGAGCAACCGCCGGTTCACCCGGGCGGAGTTTTCAAAACCGCTGCGCTCCGCCGAGCTTTCCCCCAGTCCAATCCTGTTGGGGGAGAGCATGAATCGGGTGATGCCACCCGGGGTGAAGAACATGTCCTGGGACAGGGGCCTGCCAAAAAACATGTCGTCGTTGGAATATAGGTAGTGCTCGGCAAGATCCTGGATGTGGTGGAGCTGCGACTCCACGGCCATGGAGTTGTGGGTGGGCAGCACCGATGGATCGGCAAAGTGCTCGCTGCTGCGGACAATCTTCACCCGCGGGTGCTCGGCCAGCCAGCTGGGCGCCGGGGAGTCCGTGGCGATGTAGATGGTGCGGATCCAGGGCGCAAACATGTAGATGGACCGCAGGGCATATTTCAGTTCGTCAATCTGGCGGAACCGCGACTCGTGGTCGTCCCCAACGCCTAGGACGGCGCCGGCCTCCTGCTCCCGTCGGGCGGCCTGGTATGCCTGCGAGCTGCCATCCACCCACGTGAACACCATGTCCACCGTGAACCGCACGTCAAAGGCATGCTCGGCAAACATGTTCTCAATGGTGGGCCAACTCTTTCCGTGCATTTCCACGGTGCCGCGCAGGGCTTCGGCGGCGGAGATGCTGCGCCTGGTCACCGAATTTTCCAGGGGCAGCCCGATCCGGCCCTTGCCGAACGTCCACAGTTCAATCTGGATTCCGGCGGATGCACCAAAGAACAGGCCGCCGTCGGGCTCCACGCGCGGCCGGAAAAGCCGCAGGATCCGGGTCTTTTTTGATGCGGAAAGTTCGCCGTCGGCCACCAGGGCGGTCGTCTTGCCGGTGTCCATGCTGCGTGCGTAGAAGGGTTCCGTGGCAAAGGCCTGCACGAGCGCGTTCTTCAGGGCATGCCGGTAGGCGCGGTCAATGGCCAGCACGGGGCGTTCGTCGTTGCCGCGCACCAAGAGATACTCGATGGCGTAGGCATCCAGGACAGCACGGATCGCCAGCAGGTCCGCCACCATGGCCTGGTGTTGGGTGAGCGTGCGGTTGACCAGGGCCAGGCGTCCCTTGCGGACGTCGACGTCCCCGCGTTCCAGGATCCTGGCCGCCGCGGGCGTGGGTGCAGAGAGCAAGTGCGCTCCTCGTGGACGGGGTGCCGGTGCCGGCACGTCCTGCGAGCTTACCGTGCGGGCACCTGCCCCAGCCGAAACAGGGCGTCGGGGTCATAGTGCCCGGCGAGCTCCGTCAAGGTGGCCAGCACCCCGGGGGTGAAGCTGGCCTCGAATCCCGGGGCGCCCTGCGCCGCCGAAAAATTGGCGAGCGTTCCGCCGAAGTGCCAACGGCCCATGGCCGAGTGCACGCCCCGGGCGTGCTCGGCGATCACGGGCAGCTCCGGCGGTGCGCCCACCCCTACCATTTGCATGCCGAACGAGGCGTCCCGATGGCAGAGGGCGCTGGCAATGTCCGGCTCCTCGGACAGGGCCCCGCCAAGCTGCCTGATTTCCACCGACAGTTGCCGGGACCCCGTTCCGGGGCCGGCCGCCTGCAGGAGGGCCTCGGCGGTGTTCGCGGAAAAGTCCGCCAGCAGGGTGTGGTGCTCGGAGGCGGGCAGCGGCTCCTCCGGGTCCGAGTGCACGGTGCCGATCATGGTGGAGGGCATCATCCGGATGGTGTCCATGAGCGGCCGGGCAACCGAGCGCATCGGCGCAAGCCAGGTGGCGCCGTCGTCCTCGGGGCCGGTAAAAACGAACCGCAGGGCCACCGTGAACTTGCCCGCCAAGGGGTCGGGCACCCCGGGGAGGGGTGGCAGTTGCATGAGCGCCAGGGACGTGGTGGCCTCCGGCGGCAGGGACGGGCACCACTGCGCCCAGGCCGCGGTGACCTTCGCCGCGGACGCTGCCGCGAAGAAGATGGCGCCGGCGTAGATGTGGGGAAGCCCAATGAGCTCGAATTCGGTGGCGGTGATGATGCCCAGCGAGGATTTTCCGCCGCGCAGCCCCCAAAAGAGTTCCGGCTCGGTCTCGTCGGTGACATGGCGCAGCACGCCGTCGCCGGTGACCACGTCAAAGGCGCGTACCCGGTCGGAGGCCGCACCATAGGTCCGGACCATGGGGCCAATGCCGCCGCCGCTGGTGTAGCCGACCACGCTGACGCCCGGGGCGGAGCCGCTGAGTCCCGTCAGGCCATGGCCGGCGCAGGAGGCCAGCACGGTCTTCCAGGTGACACCCGCACCCGCACGGGCCCATCCGCTGGGGTTGATGGTGCATTCGTCCAGCTCGCGCGTGTGGATCAGCAGGGCGCCGTCGTGGTCGCTGGCAATTCCGTGCCCCGTAGCCTGGACGGCGACGGGCAGCCCGTTGGCCGCGGCAAAACGCACAGCCTCGGCGACGTCCTGGGCCGTGTGCACCTCAACGACGGCGGCCGGGCTGGTCCGGACGGCCACGTTCCAGGGGGTGGCCAACGCGGCATAGCCCGGCTCGCCGGGCTCGAAAACGTTGCCTCGCAGGTGGCGGCGCAGGGATTCAAAGGCAGGGCGCGGCGAATCTGGGCCAAAGGGTTCCACGGGGTCCTTCCAAGGGGTGCGGCACGGGGCAGTTGATGAAGCTGGGAGCGAACTGCCAGCAAGCGTGACACCAATTGGAGGTTGTGAATAGAGTGGTGGCCGGAAATTTCTGCGAGTGTCCGGGGGACCGGAGCTACTGCCGCTTGCGCCGGAAGAACAGTGCCACGGCAATGCCTGCCAACCAGAAGTCCTTGGCCATGGCGGTGCCGGCCGGGGTGGGGCGGATGCCGTCGGCCTCGGTCATGCCGGGGGACTTGAAGTAGGTGGCCAGGAGTCCGCCGGAGAACACGCCAAGGGCCAGGCCCGCCAGCCGGGTGGGGATGAACGGTGTGAGGATCAGCGTGCCCAGGGCGATCTCGGAAAAGCTCAAGGCCTTGCCGAACTGGGCCGGCTCAAGTTGTGCGGCCTGGGGGATGACCCGGGCGGCGGCAGTTTGCAGGCCGGCGGCATGTTCGTCGGCCAGGCTGAGCTTGCCGATACCTGCGTTGAGGATAAACGCGCCCGAAACGAGCCGAAGTGCGGTGCTGCCAATACTGATACCCATCATGTGCTCCTTAGGTGCTGACAAAAACGTCGTCGGGTTTCAGCCTATGGACGGCAAGGGGCCCTGGCTAGTCCAAGGAGGAGGCCCGTGGCGGCAATGTCGCAGCCAGACCGGAAATCATGGCATCCAGGCCGAGGGAAAATGCCGCATTGGCATCGCCTTGCCCCGCCGGAGAACGCCGGTGCTCGACGGCGGCCGTGAAGTTGGGTGCCTGGGCGGCCAGTTCCCCGGGGGCAAAGATGTCATGGGGTGCGTTGACGTCGTAGGCCGATCCAAAAATGAAGGATTCCAAGGCCACGATGGCGTTGATGATGTGCCCCTGGGGCCAGCCGGCCTGCACGAACCCCTTGGTTACGGCCTCGTACATGGTGATGGTTTGGGGGGCATTGGTCACCGGCAGCAGGGCAATGACCGGAATCAGCGGCACATGCGCGGAAAAAACGTCACGGTAGGAGTGGGCCCACAGGCGCACGGCCTCATCCCAGGGGCGGGTCCCGAAAGCTGAAACGTCCACGCGCTCCATGATGGCGTCCTGGACCAAAAGCAGCACGTCCTGCTTGGACTCCACATGGTTGTACAAGGCCGACGGGGCTACGTTCAGCGCCTTGGCCAGTCCCGACATGGTGAGGGCCTTGTACCCGTCGCGGGTCACCAGCTTCAGTGCCGCCTTGGTGATTTGCGCGTGGCCCAGCAGGGCGTGCGGGGGCCGGCCAGCCCGCCGTCGTGCTTGTCTTACCGGGACTGCACTCTCGCCCACCGCATGCTCCCCGTTGCCTCGGCGCCCGCAGGCGCAATTAATTTTCGCCCCACCCCATTGCCGAAGTGGGTGACGTCCGTTACAGTCTATTGTAAATGAACGTCATTCATTTTATGAGCCCGGACACGATCGGGTTCCCATGGAGAGGAAATAATGCAGAATCTTGAGCGCGACGTCGTCATCATTGGAGCGGGCCCGTCGGGCATGACCGCTGCGCATGAACTCACCAAGGCGGGCTTGAGCGTCGCCGTCGTCGAGGCCCGCGACCGCGTTGGCGGACGCACCTGGTCCAACACGATTGACGGCGCGTGGCTGGAAATTGGCGGCCAGTGGGTCTCCCCGGACCAGACGGCGCTGATCGGCCTGTTGGACGAACTCGGCCTGGACACGTACCCCCGGTACCGCGAGGGCGAAAGCGTCTACATTGCCCCGGACGGCACCCGCAGCCGCTACACCGGCGAAATGTTCCCGGTCAGCGCCACCACCGAGGCCGAGATGAACAAGCTCATCGAGACCCTCGATTCCCTGGCCGCGCTCATGGACCCGGAAAAGCCGTGGGAGCACCCGTCCGCCCGCGAGCTGGACATCATCTCCTTCCACCACTGGCTGCGCACCCAGTCCACCGACGAGGAGGCCTGCAACAACATCGGCCTGTTCATCGCCGGCGGCATGCTCACCAAGCCCGCCCACGCCTTCTCCGCACTGCAGGCCGTGTTCATGGCATCCTCGGCAGGCTCGTTCTCCAACCTGGTCGATGACAACTTCATCCTCGACAAGCGCGTTGTTGGCGGCATGCAGGGCGTGTCGATTGCCCTCGCCGGGAAGCTGGGCGAGAACGTCATCCTGAACTCCGCGGCCCGCACCGTCCGCTGGGACGAGGCCGACGGCGACTACCGTGTCACCGTGACCAGCGACAACGCCGTCGTCAACGCCAAGCGCGTGGTCATGGCCGTCCCTCCGAACCTGTACAGCCGCGTCTCCTTCGACCCGCCGCTGCCGCGCCGCCAACACCAGATGCACCAGCACCAGTCCCTGGGCCTGGTCATCAAGGTCCACGCCGTCTACGACACCCCGTTCTGGCGTGAAGACGGCCTCTGCGGCACCGGCTTTTCCGCGTCCTCGCTGGTGCAGGAGGTCTACGACAACACGAACCACGAGGACCCGCGCGGCACCTTGGTGGCCTTCATCTCCGATGAGAAGGCCGACTACGCGTTTTCACTGTCGCCCGAACAGCGCAAGAAGGAAATCACGGCAGCCCTGGCCGACTTCCTGGGCGACGCAGCAGCCGAGCCCGTGGTCTACTACGAGTCCGACTGGGGCTCCGAGGAGTGGACGCGCGGCGCCTACGCGGCCAGCTACGACCTCGGCGGCCTGCACCGCTATGGCCCGGACCAGCTCACTCCCGTGGGCCCCATCCATTGGTCGTGCTCCGACCTGGCGGCCGAGGGCTACCAGCACGTCGACGGCGCCGTCCGCATGGGCCAGTTCACCGCCAAGAAGCTCATAGCCGACCTGGCGTAACCGGCGAGACCCCGGCGGCCGGACCGGTATTTCCTCGGCTGCTTTCCGGCCAATCGGCCGCGGGCGGCCTCGGCCTCCCTGACGCAGCCTTCGAAAACACCGGCTCCGCAGCCTCGGGGGTCTCGCTCCCACCCTCACCCTAACCTCGTTCCTCGGTCAGGGAACCCTGCGGGCGGGGGTCTCGACAAGCTCGACCACCGCATGACAGGCTCGACCATCACTTTCACGTTTGACTCTCCAGGAGGACACTTATGCGGTACGTAGTCGGATACACGGCCAATGCCCGGGGCGGCGACGCCGTCAACCTTGCCGTGGCCCTGGCGCGCAGGCAGGGAGCGTCGCTGGATTTGGTCATGGTGATGCCCGAGGATTCCCCGTACAACGGGGTGTACCCGCCCGAATCGGGGTTTGAAAGCATTCTCGAGGAGCAGGTCGGCCAATGGCTGGATGAGGGAATCGCCCTCGTGCCCTCGGATGTTCCCGTCAGGGCCCACATTCGCCGCGGTGAATCCGAGGCGGAGGCGCTCATCGGCGCCGCCGTCGAACTCGGCGCGGCGCTGCTCGTCATCGGGGCCAGCAGCACGGGCCTGTTCAAGCGGTTCACCGTCGGGTCCGTCGCGAGTGCCTTGCTGCACGCCTCCACGGTCCCGGTGGTCCTCGCGCCGTCGGGGTACAGCCGCACCGAACCCATCACGCGCCTGACCTGCGCGCTGGGCAGCCGGACCGGCGCCGAGGACGTCCTGCGGGTTGGCCTGGCCATGGCGAAACGCCGGTCACTGCCCCTGCGTCTGGTGTCCCTCGTCGCCTTGGGCTCGGGGGAAGCAGGTGCCTCGGTGGAGGATGCCACCAACCACCTCCGCGAGGTTGCCGCAGCCAGCCAGGGCGTTGACGTGAATGCGATCGACAAGCAGCACATCGACATCGTCGTCGGTCACGGACGCACCATCGAGGACGCCGTGGACCGCCTCGACTGGGAGGACGGCGAGCTGCTGCTGATCGGCTCAAGCCGCCTGGCCCACAACAATTCCATCTTCCTGGGCGCCACCGCCAACCGCATCCTGCGCGCGCTGCCGGTGCCCATGATCGTGGTGCCGCGCAACTACGTGGTCCAGCCCGAAGAACTTTTCCAGACAACCCAGGTCCCCGTCGTTGAAGCCGCCGGACCTGCCAAGGGGATGATATGAGTACCCGAGACACCGTAAAGAATGCCGTTGGCGACCACGAGCTGAGCGAGAAGGGCCTGAAAGCCGGGTCCGTGGGCCTGATCGGCGCCGTCGTCATCGGCATTTCCTGCATCGCCCCGGCCTACACGCTCACCGCGGCACTGGGCCCCACGGTCTCCGAGGTGGGCGTGCACCTGCCGGCCATTTTCCTGGTGGGGTTCATCCCCATGTTGTTGGTGGCCCTGGGTTACCGCGAACTGAACAATGCCATGCCCGACGCCGGCACCTCCTTCACGTGGGCATCGCGCGCCTTTGGCCCGTGGCTGGGGTGGATGGGTGGCTGGGGCCTGATCGCGGCCACGATCATCGTGCTGTCCAACCTGGCGGCCGTCGCCGTGGACTTCTTTTATCTGATGCTGGCGCAGATCTTCGGCAACCCGTCGCTGGGTGACTTGTCCAAGAACCTGCCGCTGAACATCGCCACCACCTTGGTGTTCATTGCCCTCGCGTGCTGGATTTCCTACCGCGGCATGGAGACCACCAAGACGTTCCAGTACGTGCTGGTGGCGTTCCAGTTGCTGGTGCTGGGCTGGTTTGCCATTGCAGCGTTTGCGCACGTCGCCAACGGGACCGCCTTTGACGCCACCGCGATCTCGCCGGACTGGTTCAACCCGTTCGCGGTACAGTCGTTCTCGCAGTTTGCCGCAGGTGTGTCCTTGTCCATCTTCATCTTCTGGGGCTGGGACGTCACCTTGACCATGAACGAGGAGACCAAGAACCCGAAGAAGACGCCGGGCCGGGCGGCCACCGCCACCGTGATTGTGATCGTGCTGATCTACATGACGGTCTCGCTGGCTACGCTGGCCTACGCCGGCGTCGGAACCACGGGGCTGGGCGCCGGCAACCCGGAGAACCAGGCCAGCATCTTCGCCGTCCTGGCCGGACCGGTCATGGGGCCGTTTGCGATCCTAATGTCGCTGGCCATCCTGAGTTCCTCGGCCGCGTCGCTGCAGTCAACGTTCGTCTCACCTGCCCGGACGCTGTTGTCCATGGGCCACTACAAGGCGCTGCCGAAGAGCTTCAGCAAGATCAGCCCCACGCACAAGTCGCCCAGCTATGCCACCATTGCGGCGGCCATCGCCGCAGCGGTTTTCTACATCATCACCCGTACCCTGTCGGAGAACGCCCTCTGGGACACCATCACGGCGCTGGGCATGATGATCTGCTTCTACTACGGGATCACCGCGTTGGCCTGTGTCTGGTACTTCCGTGCCGAAGCCTTCCGCGGCGTGCGGAACTTCTTCTTCAAGTTCCTGGCGCCGCTGGTGGGAGGCGTGATCCTGCTGGTCATGTTCTTCAAGACCGCGTACGACTCCATGGATCCCGGTTACGGTTCAGGCTCCAACATTGGCGGGCTGGGCCTGGTGTTCATCCTGGGCTGCGGCGTGCTCCTGCTCGGCGTCGTGCTCATGTTCGTCATGTACAAGCGCAGTCCGGAGTTCTTCCGCGGCCAGGTCCTCAGCCGCACCGCGCAGGTGTACAACCCGTAGCGCTTCTTGCGCGTTCCACGGA
>JBAUMA010000254.1:0-23330 GCA_049578485.1 Specibacter sp. | reverse complement strand
CCGCATAGGATGGCCCCGCACTCAGGATGATCCGATGTTGCAACAAGTAGACCGGAACATAAATCACGATCCCCAGGACGGCGAGCAAGCCGATCCCCTTCCAGCTGACGGTGTCCCCGCCGGCCAGCTGCGCCAAGGCCCACACGACAAGCGGCGCCGCCCCCAGCGCCAAAATCGGCAGGATCCGCGCAGCCATGGGCCCGCGATGGTGTTGGTTCACCTTGGCAAAATACAGTCCGTAGAACGCCATGGACAGCATCGCCGCGAAGGCAAACACAACCCCAAGCCCGACGCCGGAACCCGTCGCGCCGGCCAGCCGGGGCGCTATATACACCACCGCACCGAGCACCGCCAAGGTCGTGCCGAGCATCGTTGGCAGTGCCGGGAGGGTGCGCGAAAGCACGGATTCGGCAAGCAGGACGGCGGCCGGGGTAAGTGCCATGATCAACGTGGGCAAGGCCGGGCCGGCCAAGTTGATCGCAACGGTTGAAAAGACCGTGTAGGCGCTTACCCCTGTCAGGGCAAGGAGGGCGAGTTGCCACCAACGGTAGGGGAGCGGCGCGGGCGGAGAGTCTTGCTGCGGCTGTGAGGCCACCCGTGCCCACCCGGTGAGTGCCAGCAGGCCCAGCGCGGTAAAACCGGTGCGGCCCGCCGACACCATCACCGTGTCGGTTTCGTTCAATGTGGCGCCCACAACAAGCCAGGTCATTGCCAGCAGCACGATCAAGCCGGCCGATTCTCCCAGCAGCCGGCCCTTATGGCCGTGGACCGCCCCGCCTGCCGCCGGATCCGTCACTCGCCGTCGCGAACCTTGTGCACAAAGCTGCGCAGGTGCTCGCCGAGGGCAACGATCCGGCCAGCCCTGGCGGCCTCCAGATCAAAGCCCAAATAGGGCAGCGGTGGCAGCCGGCGCACATTGGCCGGGCATTCAAAGTCGGCGCAGACCAACGTGCCGAGGGTGTTGCCGTTGCGGCCGGCGGGCCCGGCGCGCCTGGCACTGAAGTACAAGACGTCGTTGGGCAAGGTCACGTCGTCACACCAGGCGCACTGGGGACGGGAGCGCAGTTTGCTCTCCACCCGGCGCAGCAGGATGCCGACCGGGCCGTCGTCGAGCTCGGCAATGACATAGCCGACTGTGGGGGATTTGCTGTCGCGCCAACCCAGGAAGTCGAGCTTCTCCCACGGGAGGGTCTCAAAGTTGGCGGGAAGGACCAGCCCGTTTCGTTCACGCATGGATGCGTTGATGAAGGATGTCCTGATGGTTTTTTCACTCAAGGGAAGCATGGTGTGCCAAGGCCTAATCTGTTTCGTCCCGCCCAAGCGGGCAAGGAGAGATTCCGGGGGGAAAGCAACGCACCGGCCGGGCTCCTGGGAGCAGTGCCGGGAACGAAACAGTGCTATCTGGCGCCGGCGAACAAGACGCCGGCGAACCTCCCATGCCCCACGGGCGCAGAAATGAAGATATGCAGACACATGCAAAAAAGTATACACACGGCGCCGGTGCGCGCAGGCCCCCAGGTAAGGAAGACTGGAGGTTGGCAATACCAGGAACTTCGCAATCACAACAAGGTGGCAATCGCATGATCAAAGTCCAGCAAGACTCCGACGGCTTCATCCGCATGAGCCGTCGTTTTCCGGAAAAGCTGCTCATCGCCATCACCTTTACCGACGGCTCGCAGGAGACGTACACCGGCCACCGGCTCAATGAACTCTATGACCAGGCGCTTGCCGGGTACCGGGCCGGCAACAATATGGATGCGAAGGGCTACTCCCGGTTGCCGTCCAAAACCATCCACCGGCGCAACGCCGTCGATTTCGTTCCCGTGCACGCCGGAATGGCCAAGTAGCCCACTACGCTGTTCACATGAAACCCCTGACCGTCTTGGGACTGGACATTGACAAGTTGGCCGGCGGCCGCCACGGCCACTACCGCATCGCGGACGCCATGCGCGAGCACCCGCGGACCCTCCGGGCCTTTGCCTGGGTGCAGTGGATCCTGGCGGCCGAGGTCCTGGTGGGGCTCAGCGCCATTGTCATAGCCCTCGTCTTTGAGCTGCGGGGCACGCCGGTGGGGTTCGCCGTGTGGTTCCGCGGCATCGTGGTGCTTTTCATGACGCTGACGTTGTTCTTCTTTGCGTGGAGGGCCCGGGGCGGCTATTACTGGGGGTACCAGAGGCTGCGGCTGTTCAGCCAGATCTTCCCCTTCATCACCTTGGTGGTGGCCACCATTCCCGGGCTGTACCCCTACTGGATGGTCGTGGAGCAAATCATCTTTGCCGCCCTCATGATCGGGATCGCCGACGTGCTCACGAGCGACCACATGCGCGACGCCTATCCGAGCCCCAAGCGGCTGCAGGAGCTTAAGGCCAAGGAGGCCTAGGCCCCGCCTCCCGCCGCTCCGGGGGATAATTGGCACAAGCGGTGGCGCGTTTAGCGCGCCGTCAACCACTCTCCCAACCAAAAGGAATCCCATGTCCTCGCTCAAGCAGCAACTGAAGTCCGACGTCATCACCCATATGAAGGCGGGCAACAAGCTTGCGCTGACCACGCTGCGCAACGTCCTGGGTGAAATCGACACGCGCGAAAAATCCGGCAAGACGCCCATTGAGCTGGACGATGCCCAGGTGACGGCGCTGTTGCAGAAGGAAGCGGCCAAACGCCACGACACTGCCGGGATCTACGCGGAAGCCGGCGAGCAGGAGCGTGCCGCCGCGGAAATTGCCGAGGCAGCCGTGATCGAGGGCTACCTGCCGAAGGCGTTGAATGCCGAGGAGGCCCAGGCGCTCGTGAACGAGGTCATCACCGAAATAGAGGCCACCGAAGGCAAGCTCACCATACGCCAGATGGGCGTGGCCATGAAGCCTGTCACCGCAAGGATCGCCGGCCGCTTTGACGGCAAGGCAGTCTCCGAGATGGTCCGGGCCCGCCTGGCCTGAGCCAACCCGTCAGGCGGCGGACTTGTTCCGCCCCTTGATGGCCCCGAAGACACCGGCCACCACGACGCCGCCAACAATCGCCAGCAGCCAGGACCCGAGGCTCCAGAAGGACATGGAACCCTTGTTGAACAAGGCGTCCCCGATCCAGCCGCCAACGATCGCACCTACGACGCCGAGCACCAGGCTGGTGATCCAGCCGCCGCCCACGCGTCCAGGCATGATGGCCTTGACGATTGCCCCGACGATGAGGCCAAGTACTATCCAGCCGATGAAACCCATTGTTCCTCCAAGTGAGTGATGTGTTTGGTTTTTGGGTGCTTCCTGACGCCGGCCTTACACAATCCTTCCGGGCAGGCCAAACGGCGGCTCGTCGGGCCGCGGCCGATTTGGATCCGGCGGATCCAGGGGGTCGGGCGGGAACGCCGGCGGCACGGGCTCGGTGGGGTCCGGCGGAATGTTTGGATTCCCCGGTTGGGTGGGATCCGGGTGCGCAGGGGGCAGCTCCGGGTCGGGAATGCTGGCTTGGGCGCCCCTGCTTTCGTTGTCTGGGTTTGTATTCATACCCAGACGCTACGCCGATCCCGGGGTAGAGGTAACCCCTGGTGCCCCATTTGGCTCAGGCGCGCCCAATCTGCCACTCGACCTTCACCGGCGGTTCGGCGATGAACCGGGTACCGTCGGGGAGCACTCCGGACCGGGCCGGAGCCGAGGAAACCTTGGCCGGGTTGGGCAAGAACACATGGACCACGCCGGAGGTGTCGACATAACCGCCTTGCGGCGCTGAACCGAAGTAGGACGTCCACTTTTCGGGGTTCGCCGAGATCTTTTGAATCAGTGACGAGCGCTCTTTATTGCTCCAATTCACTGGCCTCCACACCAACTTCAGTTGCGGCGGGACGAGGGCATCGATTCGACGGGCGGCGGCCAGGAACGCAGCCTCCTGGGCGGGATCAGCACCAACGTAGTAGTCCTGTGTCAAAGTCCCCGACTTCTCATTCCAGACGCCTTGCCCCACAATGTTGGGGAACGAATTGCTCAGCACATTGAGCGGCTGAGCCACGGTCTTCCGCCAGAGTCCTTGGTTTGGAGGTTCCGTTGCAACATCGACGATACCGGGCGAGTGGTTGATCAAATAGGCTTTTGCGTCGCCCCGCGTGGATGAGGGAGCCGGTGTCCCCGAGCCCGTCGTTAGCGGTGCGCCGGCAAGGAGCACGCTCACGAGGACTGCGCTTGCAAGAACCGTTGCAGAAACCTTGCGCGGGATGTGCATAAGAATCCCTCCCCTTCAGATGCTCCAAGCGTAACCAGGCCTGTTGGGCCTGTCCAACGTCAAGAAGGTCCGCTACGATCCCAGCGTACGGGCCAGCCACTGGCCGTCTCGGGCCACCAGCCGAGGCTGGATGAGCCGGTGCCTGGGCGCGGCGGTGACGGTGGGATCGGCGGCCCCTGCGGTGGATCCGGCGGGGGCCGGGCCGCCGTCGCCCGTCTCGGTCAAAAGCTCGAGCACGGCATGGGCAACCTCGTCCAGAGGTTGTTCAACGCTGGTGAATCCCAGGGCCGATGCCGTGGGCGTGTTGTCGTAACCGCTGACGGGGATGGTCCCCGAGGAGGCCAGGATGGCCCCCAGGGCAAGGGAGTCGCTGGCGCACACCACTGCATCCACGCCACCGGCTCGCTCCAGCAGTTCGGCAATGGCCGCCTCGCCCTGGCTGACGGCGTCCGTGACGGCAATCTCGAGCGCGGAAAGTTCATCCGCGGTCAGTTTTCCCACCTCTTGCATGGCATCGAGCCAACCACGACGGCGGTCATCGCCCGTTCCCGACGGGCTGGGCCAGCCGATGTAGGCCACCCGGGCGTGGCCGTTGCGAAGCTGGTGCACCGTGGCGGCGTACAGCCCGGAGTACCCGTCCACGTCGACCCAGGCGCGGCGGTGGTCGTTCATGTCGTCGGCGCCCCAGGGCCGGCCAAACGTGACAAAGGGGTGGCCGTTTTCGATCAGCCACGTGGTGCGGGGATCCCCGTGGAACGTCGAGGTCAACACGAACGCGTCAACGTCGGCGCCGTCGCGGAGCCGGCGAAACTGGGCAATCTCCTCCTCGGGGCTGTCTGCCGTGAAAAGCAGCACCCGCAGTCCCCGGCGGTCAGCCTGCTCGGTCAGCGCGTGCAGGAAGCGGTCGAGAACGGCACCGGAGATGCCATTGGTGGCGGGATCGAGCCTGATGCCGATCGTGGAGCTCTTGCGCGTGCGCAAACGCCTGGCGGAGGCATGGGGCCGGTAGCCAAGTTCGGCGATGGCCTGGTTGACACGCTCAAGGGTTTTGGGGCGCACGATCGAGGGGGAATTGATCGCGTTGGAGACAGTCTGGCGGGAGACGAGCGCAACACGTGCCACGTCGTCGATGGTCGGTAGTGGTGAAGATTGCACCATGGCTCCCGTCTTGATCGTTCCAATTTGCTATCCCACCACTATGCCACCGAATTTGGATTCTGCTCCAAGGGTTGACTTTGCCGAAGTGCGCCCGGTAGCTTGAGACCAATCATTTGAACGATCCAATTCACTTTTGATGCCTCAATTTGAACGATCTAATTCAAGCGGTCACAACGCCCGTCACCATGAATCGGCGTGGGACATGCGGGGCTAATGCAAAACTAGGGAGAGAAAAATGCAAAGAAGCAAATCTCGTTGGATGCTCGGAGCCGGAATCATTACGGCGGGCGCCCTGCTGTTGACAGGCTGCGGCGGATCAGGCTTTGACAATGGGTCCAAGGCACAGGCCACCGGTTCACAAAAGCTCACCGTCATGATTGGCTCCTCCGGCGATGCCGAGACCGCGGCCGTGAAGGAGGCCGCGGCCGGATGGTCGAGCTCCAGCGGCACCGCCTCCACCGTCATAGCGGCCGCAGACCTGAACCAACAGCTCAGCCAGGGTTTTGCCTCCGGCAAGCCTGCCGATGTTTTCTACGTGTCCACGGACGCCCTGGCCGGATTCGCGGCCAACGGTTCGCTCTACGCCTACGGGGACAAGCTCGCGAACAAAAAGGACTTCTACCCCGGGCTGGTGGATTCCTTCACCTATGGCGGCAAGTTCTACTGCGCACCCAAGGACTTCTCCACCCTCGGGCTGGTCATCAACACCGAGATGTGGAAGGCCGCCGGATTGACCGACGCCGACATTCCCACCACCTGGGACCAGCTCACCACGGTGGCCAAGAAATTGACCCGGGACGGGCATGTCGGCCTGGCCCTTTCCCCTGAATACGCCAGGGTTGGCGCGTTCATGGTGCAGGCCGGCGGCACGCTGTTGAACGCCGACCAGACCAAAGCCACGGTGGACACCCCCGAAAACCTGGCCGGCCTGGACTACGTGAAATCGTTGTTGAAGGACGGCAGCGCCAAATTCACCACCCAGCTTGGTGCAGGCTGGGGTGGCGAGGCCTTCGGCAAGGGCAAGGCCGCCATGACCGTTGAAGGCAACTGGATCGCCGGGGCCATGACAGCCGACTATCCAAAGGTGGGTTACAAAGTGGTCCAGCTGCCCGCCGGCCCAAAGGGCGCCGGAACCTTGCAGTTCAGCAACTGCTGGGGCATTGCCGCCGACAGCCCCAACAAGGACGAAGCGGTCAAACTGGTGGAAAAGCTTACCAGTACCGAGCAGCAGCTGGCCTTCGCCAAGGCCTTCGGCGTCATGCCCTCCGTTCAGTCGGCGGCTGATGCGTGGAAGAGTGCCAACCCGACCATGACGGCCTTCCTCGCCGGCGCGGACGGGGCGAAGAACATGCCCTCCATCAAGGGTTCGGCCGACGTTGTTGCCGACCTGAACTCGCAGCTGGAGTCATTGTCCGCCACCGATCCGGCCAAGATCCTGGCAGCAACGCAAAAGAACATGGAAGCCGTGGCGTCCGCCAAGTAGCCAACTCCCCACACGGATCGGCACACCTTCTTTGACCTGAGGAATCCCATGACAGCAGCAACGGCAGCGCCGCCGGCCCCGGTTCGGGCGCCAGCAAAGGCCCCGAAGAAAAAGCACCGCCCGCGCGACACCGCAGCCGCCTGGCTTTTTACCGCACCCATGCTCATCATCCTTGGCTTGTTCCTTGTTGTTCCCGTTGGCATGGCACTGTGGGTGAGCTTCTCGGACTGGACCGGGAGGGGAAGCCCCTTCTCGGCGGACGTGTCGTTTGTCGGCATGGGCAACTACAAGGACTTGTTAGCCGGCGGGGGACTGGCCGAGCGCGACTTTGGCATGGCCCTGCGCAACAACGCCTGGTATGTGGTGCTGGTGGTTCCCATCCAAACCGTCGTTGCCATCTTCCTTGCCGTGCTCGTCAACCGGAGGGTGCTCAAGGGCCGCGGATTCTTCCGGACTGCGTTCTACTTTCCGTCCGTCACCAGCTCGGTGGCCATCACCGTGCTGTGGCTGTTCCTCTTTGGCGCCACCGGTGCCGTGAACAAGGTGCTCGGCTTTTTGGGCATCCACGGACCCAGCTGGTTCCAGGACCCGTCCGGAATCATCCACAACGGCCTGGCCGCCGTCGGCATCACCCAGGGGCCCGCATTCTTGACCGAAACGAACGTCTTGGGCCTGCCGCTGTGGGACTGGCTGGCCGGACCCTCGGTGGCGATGACCGCGTTCATCATCATGGCCGTCTTCACCACCAGCGGCACATTCATGCTGCTGTTCATCGCCGCCTTGCAAAACCTCAGCGGCGAAGTGCAGGAGGCGGCCATGATCGACGGCGCCAACGGTTGGCAGCGCTTCTGGAACGTCACCCTGCCACAGCTGCGGCCCACCATCTTCACCGTGGTGACGCTGGGCCTGATCGGCACGTGGCAAGTTTTTGACCAGATCTACACCGGCACCCAGGGCGGTCCCGGCAAGACCACCCTCACGCCGGCGTACCTCTCCTATACGTCCGCGTTTGAAAGCCAGGAGTGGGGGCGGGGCGCAGCCATCGCGTTCGTCTTGTTCGTCATCATCGTCTTCTTCACCCTCCTCCAACGCCTGGTGCTCCGTGAACGCCGCGTTTCACGCCGTCATCAGCGCCTCTACGGAGCGCCGTCCCTAGGAGCCCGCCCATGAGCGCCACCCCGCTGAGCGATGTCCGCGCACCCGGTGCCGCCCACAAGGCGGTGGGGCCGCCGCCGCGCCGTCGTCTCTTCCTGACAAGCACCTCACTGCTTTACGCGGTCCTCGCTGTCATCGCGGTCATCTACATTGGACCCTTCTTGATCAGCATTGCCACCTCTTTCAAGACCGACGCCGACGCCGCGAGCGATCCGTTGTCGCTCATTCCCCAAACATGGTCGACGGCGGCGTACGCGAAGCTGTTCCTCAACTCCGACTTTCCCACCTGGTTCACCAACTCGGTCTTCGTGACCGTCTTTGTCACGGGCGGGCGGGTCTTCTTGAACTCGCTGGCGGGCTACGCCCTGGCCCGGTTGGACTTCCGGGGCCGCAACGTTGTCTTTGCGGCGTTGGTCGCCGTCATGGCCGTCCCCGGCGTGGTGCTGTTGATCCCCAAGTTCCTGGTCATCAACCAGCTGGGTATCTATGACAGCTATGCGGGCATGATCATCCCACTCCTGGTGGATGCCGCAGGGGTCTTCATTATGAAGAACTTCTTTGAGTCCATCCCGGCCAGCGTGGAGGAACAGGCCCGCGTGGACGGTGCCGGGACGTTCCGGATCTTCTGGTCTATCGTCCTGCCCATGGCACGGCCGGCCCTGATCACCATCGTGATCCTGTCCTTCCAAGGCTCCTGGAACGAGTTGTCGCATTTCATCATCTCCACCCAGTCGCCGGACCTGACCGTCCTGACTAAGGGGGTTGCCTCGCTGGCCTCCGGGCAACTCAGCCAGGGGACCCAATACCCTCTCAAGCTTGCTGCCGCCGCGCTCATGACCATCCCCGTGGCGATCGTGTTCTTCGTTTTCCAAAAACGCATCATGAACTCCAGCGACGGCTCCGTCAAGGAGTAGCGCCACCGCACAACCCACCCTTCCGCACCACACCCCAGGAGCCTCAACTACATGTCCCACCCCTTGCAGCCACTTCTCCACGACGCAACCGTGGCCCTTGCTGCACCCACCCAAGCCTGGTCGGCCCCCACGGGGCAAATGGCCGCCGGCATCCATGGCATCTACCATTCGGACAGCCGCGTGTTTTCCTACTACGCGCTGAGCGTTGGCGGAGCCGCGCCTGAGCACATCTCCACCGAATCGCCCACAGCCTCGACCGTCCGCTTGGTTTCCCTGGCCAGGAACATTGACGACGCCGGGGCCGACCCCCGGGTGCGGGTGGAGACACTCCGGCACGTCACCCCCGGGCGCGTGGGCGAATCCATCACCCTCCGCTCGGCCCTCAACCACGACGTAACAAGTTCGGTCGTGGTCAGCCTGGCGGCCGACTTCACCGACATGCAGGTAGTCAAAAGCGACCAGAGGAGCAGGTCCAGTGCCGCCGGCATGGTGGCCACCGCGGGCAGCCCCGGCACGCTGACCCTTGCCCACGGATCCGTGGAGGCGGCCATTGCGGCCGCAGGCGCCGCACTGGTGCTCGATGAGGCCGATGGCAGCATCAGCCTCGCCTGGTCCGTCAAGGTGGCGGCCAAATCATCCATCACCCTGGAATGGTCGGTTGCCATGAGCGACACGGCCGCCGTGGTTGCCGGGGCCGGCGACGCTCCCGAGTGGTTGGGCGCGGCCGTGAAATCGGGGGACTCCCGGATGGGCCGCTGGGTGGAGCGGGCGCTGCAGGATTTGGAAGCCTTGCGCATGACCGCCACGGCACACCCCGACGAGACGTTCCTGGCCGCCGGGGCCCCATGGTTCTTTACGCTTTTTGGCCGCGACTCCCTGATTTCCGCTCGCATGATGCTGCCCCTGGGCACCAAGCTGGCCGCCTCAACCCTGCGGGTGCTGGCCGGGTTCCAGGGCACCGTGACGGACAATGACACGGCCGAACAGCCCGGCAAGATCATGCACGAGCTCCGTCCGAAGGAATTGGTGATCCCCGGCGAAGGGGTGACCCTGCCGCCCCTGTATTACGGCACCGTGGACGCCACCGCGCTCTGGGTCTGCCTGCTGGTTGACGCCTGGCGGTGGGGGATGCCCGACGACGAAACGAAGGAGCTCCTGCCGCACATGGTGGCGGCGCTTGAGTGGATTCGCGGCTACGGGGACAGCGACGGCGACGGCTTCCTGGAGTACGCCGACCTCACCGGGCACGGGCTGGCCAACCAGGGCTGGAAGGACTCGGGCGACTCGGTGCAATGGCGCGACGGCCGGCTCGCCGAGGGGCCGATCGCCCTGTGCGAGGTGCAGGCCTACGCCTTTGAGGCGGCCACTGGCGCTGCCGAGTTGATGGACCACTTTGGCCTCGACGGGGCTGCGGAGTGGCGCCGTTGGGCCGCGGACCTCGCCACCCGTTTCCGGGCCCAATTCTGGATTGCGGATACCGGCGGCGCCTACCCCGCCATCGCCCTCGACGCCGGCAAGCTCCGCGTGGACACCGTGACCAGCAACATTGGCCACCTGTTGGGCACCGGCCTGCTCAACGCCAAGGAGGAGGCGCTTGTCGCAGCCCGACTGGTTTCGCCGGAGCTGAACTCGGGCTTTGGCCTGCGGACCATGTCCACCGACTCGGCCGGGTTTTGGCCGCTGAGCTACCACGGCGGTTCAGTCTGGACGCACGACACCGCCATCGCCATCTCGGGGCTCTCGCGGGCGGGGTTCCGCGCCGAGGCGGCCGAATTGAGCCGGGGGTTGCTGGCGGCCGCGGAAGCCTTTGACTACCGCCTGCCCGAACTGCACTCGGGGGATGCAAGCAGCGAGGTGAAGGTGCCCGCCCCGTACCCTGCCGCCTGCCGGCCCCAGGCGTGGGCGTCGGCGTCGGCCATCGCCGTGGCGGCGGCGGCCTTTGAACTGCGGCCCAATCGTAGGGACGGCACGGTCCAGGCCTCGGAAACGAGCGAGCTGGGCCCCCTGACCATGACCGGTGTGCGTGTGGGGGGAGTGCCGGTGGGCACCATGCATGCCCGGGAGGCGTGAGTTGGGCGCCGCAGGGCGACACGCCCGTTACTCCACCATGTGGAGAATATGGGGATCTTCCGTAGGATCGTGAACTAAGAGCATGGGGGTGCTTTCGTCCCCGTTGCCGAAAGCACCCATGGAAGGCGTCATGCTGTTAACCATCATTCCCGTATTCATTGGCCTGGCCGTGTTGGTGGTCGTCGTGGTCATCGTCGCCGTCATTTCCCGGATGGCATTGCACATTGCCAGCCCCGACCAGGCACTTGTCATTTCCTCCAAGGACAACAAGAGCCAGCCGGACCCCAACAGCCAGCGGGTGGTCTTTGGCCGGATCTTCATCAACCCCTTTACCCAGCGCGCGTACCCGCTGTCCCTGGCATCGCGCCAGGTGTCCCTGAAGATTGAGGCGATCTCCAAGAACGGCATCAAGTTGCACCTCACGGGTGTGGCCCAGGTGAAGGTGGGCGGCGACGCTGATTCCGTCCGCAAGGCGGCCCAGCGGTTCCTGAACCAGCAGGACGCGATCGACCACTACACGCAGGAAACCCTGTCCGGTTCGCTGCGCTCGATTGTGGGCACGCTGACGGTGGAGTCCATCATCAAGGATCGCGCCACCTTCGCCAAGAGCGTCAAGGAGGAGGCGGAGCACTCCATGCACAACCAGGGCCTGGAGATTGACACGTTCCAGATCCAGTCGGTCGACGACGACTCCGGCTACCTGCTCAACCTTGGCCGCCCCGAGGCCGCCCTGGCCGAGAAGAACGCCAAGATCGCCGAGGCGCAATTCCTGCAGGAGGCCGAGCAGGCCAAGGCCCTGGCCGACGAGCAGGTGGCGCTGGCCCAGCAGCAGCTGATCATCAAGCGGGCCGAGTTGAAGGAAGTGGCGGACGCCCGGCAAGCCCGCGCCGATGCGGCCGGACCACTGGCCGCGGCCGAGCAAAACGAGCAAGTCATCATCCGCGACCAGCAGGTGGCCCTGCGCCGCGCCGAGCTGCGTGAAAAGGAACTCGACACCGAGGTCCGCAAGCCGGCCGACGCCGAGAAGTACCGCCTCATCCAGCAGGCCGACGCGAAGCTTGAGGAACGCCGCAGGGCATCCGAAGCCGCCGAAATCGAGGCCACCGTGGAACTGGCCAAGCGCAAGCTCATGGCAGAGGGTGACAGGGTGGCCGCCGAGGCGGACGCCGCAGCCAACACGGCCCGCGGCACGGCAGAGGCCGCCGTGATCGAGGCCAAGGGCCGCGCCGACGCCAACGTCATCAAGTCCCTGGGCCAGGCCGAGGCGGAATCCACCGAGGCCAAGGGCCTGGCACAGGCGGCTGGCATCGCCGCCCAGGCCGACGCCTACGAGAAGTTCAATGAGGCGGCCGTCCTTAGCAAGGTCCTTGAGGTCCTGCCGGCCATGGCACGCGAGGTGGCTGCGCCGATGTCCGCCATCAAGAACATGACGGTGGTCTCCAACGACGGCGCCAGCCAGTTGAGCCGGAACGTCTCCAACGGAGTCCACCAGACCACGCAGCTGATCAAGGACTCCACCGGTCTGGACATCATCAGCCTGCTGCAGGGCATGGCCAAGGACCCGGCCCCGGCCGAGTCCTTGAACGGGAAGAAGGAAGCCTTGGATTCCGTCTAGGAAGCCCACCGCCGCCAGCGCAGCCAGGCGACCAGCACGACGACGGCAAGGGCCCCCATGATGGCGGGACCAAAACGCCGGGCCAGCACCGGAAGCACGGCGGAGCCCAGGTCCAGCTCGGTCGCCGGGGGCTGCGTTTGTCGAATTCCCGGCCCTTGGGGTTCCGGTGGTTCGTATTCCGGTGACTCGGCGGGCTCCGCCGGCTCGACCACCGGGGACTCGACCACCGGTGCGGCTACTTTCTTGATGACGCATTGAACGAACTGCTCGAGCAGCTTGTCGGAGATGTCCTGGATGACACCACGGCCAAACTGGGCAGGCTTGCCGGTCACGTTCATGTCGGTCGTGACGGACACGGCGGTTCCGGTGCCGTCGGCCTCCAACACGGCGGTGACCGTGGCGCCGGCCGTGCCGTTGCCACGTTTGTCCTTGCCCGAGGCGGAGATGACCACAGTGTGGGTGGCCTCGTCGCGGGACAGGAATTCGCCCGTGCCGGCATAGAGCATGGCGATGGGACCGAGCTTGACCTTGACGGTGCCGGTGAACGTGTCACCGTCCACGCCGGTCAGCACGGCGCCGGGGAAGCACGGGGCGATGTCCTCCAGCTGGTTGAACGCTGTCCAGGTCTCCGCCAGCGAACCCGGAACCGTGAAGTGGTGCTTGAGTTCCATCATGTCCCCTTGTCTTCAGTCAGGTAGGTCTTCAGTCAGGTAGGTCTAGAGTCCCGCGGCGGCGATCAGGGCCCGCTTGGCCAGAACTTTCGCCAGGTGCTGGCGGTAGGCGGCATCCCCGTTGAGGTCACTGGCGGGATCGGTGCCGTCGGCCGCGTGTTCACACGCGGCGGCAATGGCTTCGACGGAGAGCTCGGCACCGGCCAAAGCCTGCTCCAGGGATGAGGCGCGAAGGGGAGTGCTGGACATGTTCGTCAGCCCCACGCGCGCTTGGGCAATGCGCCCGTCCTGCACCAACACCATGGCAGCCACTGCCACAATGGACCACTGTTGGGCCACCCGGGTGAACTTCTCGTAGTGCGCACCCCAGCCCGTGTATTTGGGCACCCGGATGTGCGTGAGGATCTCGCCCTCCCGCACGGCGGTGGTGAAGTAGCCTTCGAAGAAGTTCGCGGCCTCCACGCGACGTTCCCCTCCCGGGCCCGCCAGGATGAATGTGGCCCCGGCCGCCAGCACCGGTGCGGGCATGTCACCGGCCGGATCGGCATGGACCAGGGCGCCGCCAAAAGTGCCGCGGTGGCGCACCTGCGGATCCGCCACGGTCGCCGCGGCCATCGCCAGCAGCGGCACATGGGCGGCCACGAGGGGATCGTTGGCAATCACGTGGTGCGGGGTCATGGCACCAATCAGGAGGGCGTCGCCGTCGTCGGTGACGCCGCGAAGGCCCTCGATCCTGCCCAGGTCCACCACCATCGCCGGGTCTGCCAGGCGCAGCTTCATGACGGGAATCAGGCTCTGCCCGCCCGCCAGCACCTTGACGTCATCCCCGGCGGAGTCAGCCGCGGCCAGAAGCCCCAGAGCCTCCAAAACGGTGGCGGGGGCAGCGTAGTCAAATGCGCTCGGAATCATTGCACTCCTCCATTGGATTGGGCGGCGTCGGCGGTCTTGGCCTCTTCCAGTGCGTGCCACACCCGCGACGGCGTGCAGGGCATCAGGATGTCCTTCACACCCAGGTGCCGCACGGCGTCGAGCACGCCGTTGACGATTGCAGGCGTCGAGGCGATGGTGCCTGCCTCCCCGACACCCTTGGCGCCAAGCTGGTTGGTGGTCGACGGCGTCTCGGTCAGTCCCGTGACGTAGTGTGGCAGGTCCGGTGCGCTGGGGACCAGATAGTCCACGAACGATCCCGTGACCAGGGTGCCGGCGTCGTCGTACACGGCCTCCTCGTACAGGGCCTGCGCAATGCCCTGCGCCAGGCCGCCGTGGACCTGGCCTTCCACAATGAGCGGGTTCACCACCACCCCGATGTCGTCCACGCACACATATTTGCGGATGTGCACGGCCCCGGTTTCGGTGTCCACCTCCATGGCCGCCAAGTGCGTGCCGTGCGGGTAGGAGAAGTTGACCGGGTCAAAGGTGGCGTCGGAGTCCAGGTTTGGCTCAAAGCCGTCCGGCAGATTGTGCGCGGCAAACGTCGCCAGCGCAATCTCGCCCAATGAGGTGGACCGGTCGGTGCCCCTGACGGTGAAATTGCCGGCGGAAAACTCGATATCGTCCCCGCTGGCCTCCATGAGGTGGGCGGCCACCACCTTGGCCTTCTCGATGACCTTGTCCGCGGCGGCCAGCACGGCCATGCCGCCCACCGTCAGCGACCGTGAGCCGTAGGTGTCAAGGCCCCGCTGGGACACCTGGGTGTCGCCGTGCAGCACCTCCACGTTTTCAAACGGCACGCCGAGCTTGTCCGCCACGAGCTGGCTCCATGCCGTCTCGTGCCCCTGCCCGTGGGCCGAGGATCCAGTCACCACCTCGATGTTGCCTGTGGGCAGCACCCGCACCTGGGCGTGCTCCCAGCCGCCGGCGCCGTATGCCAGGGAGCCGAGCACCCGGGAGGGGGCCAGGCCGCACATCTCGGTGAACGTGGAGATGCCGATGCCCAGCTGGACGGGATCGTTGGCGGCCCGCCGCTGCGCCTGCTCGGCCCGCAGGCCGTCGTAGTCGAAGAGCTCCACGGCCTTGGCCGTGGCGGCTTCATAGTTGCCGGAGTCGTACTCGAGCCCGCACACCGTGGTGAACGGGAATTCCTCGTGCTTGATCCAGTTCTTCTCCCGCAGTTCCAGCGGATCCATACCCAGCTCGACGGCGAGTTCGTCCATGAGCCGCTCGATGGCGAACGTTGCCTCGGGCCGGCCGGCGCCGCGGTAGGCATCCGTCCAGGCCTTGTTCGTGAACACGTTGGTGCACTCAAAACGGTAGGCCGGGAACTTGTAGATGGAGTTGTACATGAACGCGCCCAGGATGGGCACCCCGGAGGTGACCAGCCCCAGGTACGCGCCCATGTCCGCCAGCAGGTTGACGTCCAGGCCGGTGACAATGCCCTCGCGGGTGGCCGAAAGCTTGAGCCGCTGCACCTGCGCCCTGCCGTGGTGGGCCGCCTGCAGGGACTCGCTGCGGGTCTCTGTGTACTTGCACGGCTTGCCGGTGTGCCGGGCCGCCAGCACGGTGATGACCTCTTCCGGGGTGACCTGGAGCTTGCCGCCAAAGCCGCCGCCCACGTCCGGGGCGATCACGCGGACCTTGCTTTCCGGGATGCCCAGAGTGAGGGCCAGCATGAGGCGCAGGATGTGCGGAATCTGGGTGGCCGACCACATGGTGATCTGCTCTCCCGTGGGATCCACCACGGTGGAGCGGGGTTCCATGAAGGCCGGGATCAGGCGCTGTTGGTGGAAGGTTCGTTCAATGAGCACCTCGGCGTTCGCCAGGGCCTCCGCAATGGGCTGGCCCGTGCCGGCCTCGCCCGAGTCAAACACCCAGGTGGCGGAGCGGTTCGACTCCAGGGACGTGTGCGCCAGCACCTTGTCGGTGGCGGCTTCTGCGAGGTCCAGGACTATGGGGAGTTCGTCGTAGCTGACGTCCACGAGTTCGACGGCGTCGCGGGCGGCGGCCGCCGAACGGGCGATGATGCAGGCCACCACCTCACCGGAAAACGCCACCTCCTTGACGGCGATGGCCGGGTGGGCGGGCGCCTTTTGGTCCGGCGTGATGGGCCAGGCATTGGGCAGGCTGCCCTGTTCGCCAGCCACATCGGCACCCGTCAGCACGGCGATGACGCCGGGGGAGGCCAGGGCCTGCGCGGTGTCGATCGCGGTGATTTTCGCGTGGGCATAGGGGCTGCGCACCATGGCAATGTGCAGCATGCCGGGCAGGACCATGTTGTCGGTGAAGCGCGAACGGCCCGTGATCAGGTGCCGGTCCTCCTTGCGCAGGCGGGCCTTCCCAACTTCGGCGCTGCCAACTTCCGCCGTGGCGGTCATGACGCAACCGCCGTCTGGCCAATGGTGTCCGAGACTCCGCTGTCTCCGTATTCGACGCCGTCGGCCACGCTCTTCACGGCGGCCACGATGTTTTGGTAGCCCGTGCACCTGCACAGGTTCCCTTCCAGCCCGTCCCGGATCTCCTCCTCCGTGGGGTGGGGATTTTCCTTCAGCAGGGACGCCGACTGCATGATCATGCCGGGGGTGCAGAAGCCGCATTGCAGGGCGTGGCACTGGTGGAAGGCCTCCTGGAGCGCGGCGAGTTTGCCGTCCTGCGCCATGCCTTCAATGGTGGTGACCTCGTGGCCGTCGGCCTGGACGGCGAACATGGTGCAGGATTTCACGCTGGCCCCGTCGAGGTGGACGGTGCAGGCGCCGCAGTTCGTGGTGTCGCAGCCGATGAGCGTGCCGGTCTTGCCGAGCCGCTCGCGAAGATACTGGACCAGCAGCAGCCGGGGTTCGACGTCGTCGGTGTAAGCGACGCCGTCAACGTCGACGGTGATGGACTTGGAACTCGCCATTGAGGACTCCTTTTTCGCCGTGAAAGGCCGGTCCGAACGTCCACTCCGGCCCTGATGACCCTTACGCTACATCACGCCCCGGCGGAATGTTAGGGCGCCTGCCGTCCGGCTTCCTCATGGGCGGCGTCGACCAGGGGCTCGTGGTGGATTCGCGCCTCCATGCCGCTGAGCCGCCCGCCCCGCCCGCCCCAACGCAGCGAAATGATTTCCGCGGCGATGGACACCGCCGTCTCCTCCGGGGTGCGTGAGCCCAGGTCCAGGCCGATGGGACTCGAGAGCCTGCCCAGTTCGACGTCGGTCACTCCTGCCTCGCGCAACCGGTCCAGCCGGTCCAGGTGGGTGCGCCGGGAGCCCATGGCCCCGACATAGGCGATGTCGTGCCGCAGCGCCACCTCCAGCAGCGGAACATCGAACTTGGGGTCGTGGGTGAGCACGCAGATCACGGTCCGGGCGTCCACGGTGCCGGCCTCGATCTGGGCTGCCAGGTACCTGTGCGGCCATTCCACCACAACCTCGTCGGCCACCGGGAACCTGGCCTTGGTGGCGAAGACGGCACGGGCGTCGCACACCGTGACCCGGTAGCCCAGGAAGGTGCCCTGCCTGGCCACGGCGGCGGCAAAGTCGATGGCGCCAAAGACCAGCATGCGTGGCTGCGGGGCAAAGCTGACGGCAAAGACGCGCATGCCGTCGCCGCGGCGCTCCCCGTCGGGGCCGTACATGAGTGTGTCGTTGCGTCCCGCCGCCAGCAGGCCCTGGACGTCGTCGCCGACGGCGTGGTCGGCGCGGTCGCTGCCGAGGGAGCCGGTGAAACCGTCGGGACGGACCACCAGGTGCCGGCCCAGCCATGCCGGGTCGGGATGTTCAATCACCGTGACAACCGCAACGGGCCGGCCGGCCCCGACGTCGGCCAACACCTCGGGCAACTGCGGAAACGTGCGGGCGGAGACGGGTTCGACGAACACGTCAAGGATGCCCCCGCACGTCAGTCCCACCTCGAAGGCGTCGTTGTCGCTGATGCCGTAGCGCTGCAACACGGGCGTGCCGCTGGCCACCACCTCCGTGGCAAGCTCGTACAGGGCGCCCTCCACGCACCCCCCGGAGACGGATCCGACGGCCCGGCCGTCGGCGTCGACCATCATGGAGGCCCCCGCGGGCCGCGGCGCGGAGCGGAAGGTGCGCACCACCGTGCCCAGCCCCACCGTCTGCCCGGCCGCAACGGCCGCCGCCAAATCCACCAACACCTCACGCATGGGCCACCACGTCCAACAACTCCTCGAAACTCCGCATTGAATGTCCCCCCATAAAATAGTCAACGTGTGGCAGGACGGCCTTGATTCCCTGCTGCACGGGCGCATATCCGTCCTTGCCGCGGTGCGGGTTGGACCAGATGATCCGCCGGGCCAGGTGGTGCAGGCGCTCCACCTGGCGCCCCAGCAGGGCCGGGTCCCCGCGCTCCCACCCGTCACTGGCAATCACGACGACGGCGCCGCGCGCCACGGCCCGCTGCCCCCACCGCTCGTTGAAGGCCAGCAGCACCTCGCCCAGCCGGGTGCCGCCTGACCAGTCGGGCACGGTGCGCCCGGCAAGCGCCAGGGCGTGGTCGGCGTCGTGGACCCGCAAGGCCGGTGTCACCCGGGTCAGCCGGGTGCCCAAGGTGAAAACCTCCACATGGTGAGGGGCGGCGTGGACCACGTGGTGGGCCAGTCGCAGCAGGCTGTCGGCGTAGGGGGCCATGGATCCGGAAACGTCGATGAGCCAGACCATCCGGCGGGGCTTGTGTGGGGCCCGGGAGTGGCGCAGCGGGCCGGGTTCCCCGCCCCGGCGCAATTGATCGCGCAGTGTGCGGACCCGGTCGATGCCGCCGTGCCGGTCCAGGCGCTTACGGTGGCTGGCGCGCAGGGGCAGGTGCACGTGCAGTTCGGTAAACATCCTCTGCAGCAGTGCCCGCTCGGCATCCCCCAGCGTGGCGACGTCGCGGTGGCGCAGCAGTTCCGTGCTGCTGGCGATCGCCTGCAGGGTTTCCTTGCCGCGGCCGGAATCGCCGGCGTCGTCCTCCAGGGACGCCTGGCTGACACTCGCGGCGGACGCTTGCGTGCGCCCGGCAGCCGAATGAACGGGGGCGAACCAGGCCTCAAAGGCTCGTTGGTAGGGCGGCAAATCCTCGGGGGCGGCGCACAAGGTGGCCCGCCCGGCCCAAAACACGTCCCGGCGGATTCCCACATCCAGCCTGCCAACGGCCTCGACAAAGCTGCGGGCCCTATCCGAGGTGACCGCCACGCCGGCGGCCCGGACGGCGGCGGCGAAGGCCAGCAGGAATTCCTCCGCCGTGTTGCCGGCCTTGTCCACCACTCAGCCCAGCATCCTAGCCAGGGCGGCTGTGACCCGCTGCGTGTCCTCGCGGTACTTGCACAAGGCGCCGATCGTGGCAGCGGCCGAGGCCAGGTCAAGGTCGGGGCGGCCCAACTGGTGGAGTGCGCGGGCCCAGTCGAGGGTCTCGGCCACTCCGGGCGGCTTGAGGATCTCATCGGCGGCCCGGATCTGCTGGACCACCCGCACCACCTGTTCGGCCAGCAGGGGCGGGACTTCGGGGAGGCGGGTACGCACGATCTCCACCTCGCGGGCCAGGCCCGGGTGGTCGATCCAGTGGTACAGGCAGCGCCGCTTCAGGGCGTCGTGAAGGTCGCGGGTGCGGTTGGAGGTCAGCACCACGATCGGGGCCGTGGCTGCCTTCACCGTGCCTAGTTCGGGAATGGACACCTGGTAGGTGGAGAGGACCTCCAGCAGGAATGCCTCGAATTCGTCGTCGGCCCGGTCAATCTCATCGATCAACAGCACGGCCGGACTTTGCTGCAGGGCCTTGAGGATGGGCCGGGCCAGCAGGAACCGTTCGTCATACAGGGAACTTTCCAGCTGGGCCACGCTCAGCCCGGCCCCGCCGCCGGCCTCCACGCTGCGCAGGTGCAGGATCTGGGCCGTGAAATCCCAGTCATACAGGGCCTGGGAGGCGTCGATTCCCTCATAGCACTGCAAACGGATCAGCGGCAGCCCAAACGATTCCGCCAGGGCCTCGGCCAGTGACGTCTTGCCCGTGCCGGGCTCGCCCTCCAGCAACAACGGCCTTTCCATGGCGAGCGCCAGATATCCGATGGTGGCCAGGCCGTCGTCGGCCAGGTACCCGGTGGCGGCCAATTTCCCGGCCAGTTGGTCCGCTGAGGTGATCGACGTCTTCGTCATGGCTCCAGCATAGGGCCACGCGGCGCGGCGGTACGGACCACCGTCAGGGGAATGTCCCGGGCGGCCGCCAGCTCTTCCCACTCCCGGCCGGTCTTCGTGGCAAATACGGCGGCCATTTCCTTCTGGTTGTTGCCCACCCCCAGGAGGGCCAGGGTGCGTTCGAGGAACACCGGTTCGACGGCGCCCAGCGCCACATGGCCGTCGGAGCAGGCGTAGATTCCATAGCCGGGCAGCGCCCCGCCCAGCGGTGCACCGATGCCGCTGAGGCCGTGGCGCGCGGGTGCCGCCGCGTCGAACGCGGCATCCTCCAGCACCACGCGCCGGTGTACACCGATGCCGGTCTCCCGCGCCAATAGGACTACAGCCAAGGTTGCCTGCACGGCGCGCTCGGCCCCGAGGAGGTCAACCACGGGGACCAGCGGCATGTTGGGTGCGTCCACTGTGCCGTGGGCCGCCTGGTAGTTCAGGTCGTGGCCCGGTTCGTCCTCACGGTTTCCGTCGTAGCCGACGATCTCCACATGGGACAGCCGCACGTTGGCGGGCGGGCCGGAGTCGAGTAGTCCGAGCCTGCGCAGCGCCGAAGGGCGGTGCGAGGTGAGCAGGATGTCGGCGTCGGCCAACAGGCCCTCGAGCATCTCCTTGCCGGCGGGATCCTTCAAATCCAAGGCCACGACGTCCTGGCCTGCGGTGAGCTCGGCGTACCAGCGCGGGGCGGCTCCGGCCAGCGGGTCGCCCGAGGGCGGCTCCACCTTGGTCACCGAGGCACCCAGCGCCGCGAGCCGGGCTGCGGCCAGCGGGCCAGGCAGGTTGATAGCGAGCGAGACCACCCGCACCCCGTCAAGAACATTGATCATGAGGCTCCTTCGCCGATGGGCCGCACGGCAGTGTGCGGACAGTTCGAGCGTATCGGACGACGGCGGCACTGCTAAGGAAGGATTGACAGCGCCCGCCCGTACGCCTTGGATGAGAGCATGCGGCCCCAGGTACAGAACGAGAGGACTCGGATCCGGGTCGGCTGGGTCATATCCGCCTTGTCCGCACTGTCGCTGCTCATGACCGTCACCTCCTCCACGAGCGATGCGGTTGGCGTGGGCTTGGTTATCTTTGTCAGCGTCTTAGCGCTGTGTTTGATCGCCTACGGAATCCACGTCGCCGGACCGTGGAACCGGAAGGCCGCGTTGACGTTGTCTCCGAGCAGGCGGCGGAGCCTTGTGTTCTGTGTCGTTTCGACCCTTGGCCTGACCAGTGCCGCGTACTTTCTCTTCACCGATCCGCATCACCTCATCTACGCGTCACTGTGGCCGCTGCTCATGGCCAATGCCATTCCCGCGGCGTTTCGACCAGCCGGGCTTGTCAACCAGGGTGATGGACCGGGACCTCTGGGTTGAGATGGGCGGGGATCGCGCAGGCCAGGGAAGCGACCACAGAGAATCCGCGCTAGTCCGCCAGTTCCGGCCGGTACATCTCGCCGACGGGAATCTCCACGGCCAGCCGGTTGTCCCTGCCGGGTAGCGGGCAGGCCCAGGCCTCGTCGTAGGCGCAGGAGGGGTTGTAGGCGAAGTTGAAATCCAGGATGAACTGCTCGCCACCCTGGCCCAGGTGGGCGCCCTTGACGGTGTCAAGCAGGTAGCGCCCCGCCCCGTAGCTGCCACCGTCGCGCCCGGCGGAAGTGTCCCGAAACGGGACAAAGATTCCTCCGCCGTAACTCTGCAGTTTCCATGCAGCCAAGGAGCCGACGCCGGGCACTTCGAACGTGCCGAGACGGACGAACGGGACGGTGCCGTCGGTGCCGGTCTGCACGTTCATCTGCTCGCCGGCCCCGTCGCCGGTGAGCGGCACGTCAAAACGAAAGGCGGGATTGTAGGCCGCCACCGACAAGCCGGCAAAGCGGGCCTTCTTTTCCTCGTTCAGTGCCGAGGCGGGGTGCGTGCCGAACATGTGGTCGCGTTGGGCGACCCACAGGGCATGGGCCACCGCACCGCCGTCGTCCTTGGCCGTGCGGCGCACGTCCGCATACAAACCAAAGGTCTCGAGCCGCCAGTCCGCAACGGCGGCAGCATAAGCTGCATTCTTTAGTGCTTCAAGGGAATCATCCATGGGCACAGGCTAGCCGAGTTCCGGGTAGTGGGCCCTGGCGGTCTCCGGATGGGCGCGGATCCAGCCCTTGAGCACGTTGGCTCCGTAGGAGGAGAGCATGGGATTGTCGGGGTCGTCACTGACCCCGGGCGCCTCAGCGGCGAGCTCGGGTGGCAAGGGGACGGGGTCGATCACGGCGTCAAGGCGCGGGGACCAAAAGTAGGGGACGGAGTAGCGGTTCACGCCGGCCGGGGGAGAGGTGACCCGGTGGACGGTGGCCATGAGATAGCCGTTGGTGGCCACCTCCAGCATCTCGCCCAGGTTCACCACAAGGGCGCCTGGGATGGGTTTCACGTCAATCCACTCCTGCTGGCCGTGCGGTTGGACCTCCAAGCCGCCCACGGCGTCCTGCAGCAGGAGCGTCACAAAGCCGTAGTCGGCGTGCGAGCCCACGCCCTGGTTGTCGACGCCGAGCGTCCCGGTGCCCACATAGTGCACCAACTTGGACATCCAGGCCGGCGTGCCTTCAAAAGGCTCGGCAAAATAGTCCTCGGGCAGGCCCAGCGCGACGCTAATGCCGGCCAACAGTTCTGCGCCCGTTGTCGCCATCAGGCCGGCCCACGCCATGGCCGTGCGCTCCAGCTCCGGGTAGTCTTCCGGCCACCGGTTGTGTCCCTGCAGGCGCCAAAACAACGTGTCCTCGGGAACATCGGCCAGGGGTTCGCGGTCGGGGCCAAAGTCGATCTGCTCGCGGGAGTCGGCACGTCCGCGGGTAATCTCCGCGCCCAGGCGGGTGTAGCCGCGGAATTGGGCCGAGGTGCGGTTGTCGAGTGTGAGGCGCTGCTCCAGCGGGAGGGCGAAGAAGCCGGCCACGGTGTCCAGGAGATCCTGAGCCTGTCCCGGTGCGGCGCCGTAG
>JBAUMA010000253.1:0-3648 GCA_049578485.1 Specibacter sp. | reverse complement strand
CTCGTTTCATTTGAACGCAGCGGCGCCGATCTGGTGCTGTTGGACTTGCAACTGCCCGGCATGAGCGGCACCGAGGTGTGCAAGCACCTGCGCCAGCGCTCCAACGTGCCCGTCATCATGCTTACGGCCAAGGATTCGGAGATTGACAAGGTGGTGGGGCTGGAGCTTGGCGCCGACGACTATGTCACCAAGCCATACTCCTCCCGTGAACTGATCGCCCGCATCCGGGCCGTGCTGCGCCGGCAGGCCGAACCGGAGGAGCTGCTCAGTTCCACGGTGCATGCCGGGCCGGTCAGGATGGATGTGGAACGCCATGTCGTCACCGTCCATGGCGAGGGCGTTTCCTTCCCGTTGAAGGAATTTGAGCTGCTGGAAATGCTGTTGCGCAACGCCGGACGAGTGCTGACCCGCGGCCAGCTGATCGACAGGGTCTGGGGTGCGGACTATGTGGGCGACACCAAGACCCTTGACGTGCACGTCAAGCGCATCCGCAGCAAGATCGAGCCGGATCCGGCGGCGCCGCGGTTCCTGGTGACCGTGCGCGGGCTGGGATACAAGTTTGAGCCGTGAGCGGGTGGGTGACGCAACTGCTCTTTGCTGGGAAGCCCCACGCATAGCTCAATAAAGGAAAGGCCGGCCACCCAAAGGGTGGCCGGCCTTTCTGGAAAACTAGCGGCGCAAGCGGCCGGAACGCGTTACGGCGTTGCGGTGGCTGTTGCCGAGGGCTCGGTGGTCGCGGGAGCCGTGGTCGCCGGTGCGGTGGGAACCGCCGTCGGCACCAGTGGCTTGTAGGCGGCCAGGGTGCCGTCCAGGACGGGAACGTTGAGCTCGCCGGACTCGCTGCCGCCGCCGGACTGGCGCAGCGTGATGACTTCCATGGCACCGGGACGGGCCGACACGGTGCTGAGGATGGCATCGTCGCTGGTCCCGTTGAGCACCAGCGGGACGCCGGGCTTGACGGTGACTTCGGTCTGGGAGCCTTTGGCGCCGCCGATGGTCAAGGTGATGTCAGAGGTGGCGTTGTTGTAGAACGTGCCCAGAACACGGCCGGGCTGGTCGGCGCCGCCGGAAACAATGAGTACATTGCGCAGTTCCAGGCTGCCCATGTCCTTGCGCACGCCGTCGGATGCGGAGTAGACCAAGGTGGTGCTCTGCTGGTTGATGGCACTGCAGCCGGTAAACGCCATGGCTCCGATGCCAATGGCGGCAATCAGGCTCAGGCGCTGTACTCGTTTGGCTCCGGGGATGCCGGCAGCGTTTCTCACGTCAGTAACTCCTCATGGAAAAGGTCCAAAATATCTGGCACCAGCTTATCCGCAAAACGGCCAAAAGCATGCTTTTAGGCTTCGCAGGCGGCACGGGGGCGTCTTGGGGGACCGGCACGTCCGCGCCCGGACTGCACCTCAACGGGGTTTAGTCAAGGCCCCGGACATTCTCCAATTGTTGGAACAATTGCGCGGTAAGCGTATCCCCGGACGGTCCTGACCTGCGGAAACTCAAGGGAGTGGCCCCTTTGACGTGGTAAACTAGGCATATTGGAAAGGGAGAATCCACATGCTTTTTGAGGTCGGCGAGACAGTAGTTTACCCACACCACGGTGCGGCAAAGATCGAAGAGATCAAGATGCGCACCGTCCGGGGTGAAGAGAAGATGTATCTCAAGCTCAAGGTTGCCCAGGGGGACCTAACAATTGAAGTGCCCGCGGAAAACGTGGACCTGGTAGGGGTCCGCGATGTAGTGGGCAAAGAAGGTTTGGAGCATGTTTTTGAAGTGCTTCGTGCCGAGTTTACGGAGGAGCCCACCAACTGGTCCCGCCGGTACAAGGCCAACTTGGAGAAGCTGGCTTCCGGAGACGTCATCAAGGTTGCGGAAGTTGTCCGCGACCTTTGGCGCCGCGACCACGACCGTGGCTTGTCGGCAGGCGAGAAGCGCATGCTTGCCAAGGCCCGCCAGATCTTGATTTCCGAGCTTGCCCTGGCGGAAAAGACTGACGAAGACAAGGCAGCTGAAGTCCTCGACGAGGTCTTGGCCTCCTAGTTTTTTGCCGCATTACCGCCCGATTGCCGGGCGGCAGGAACGGCGTTAAAAGAACCCCGGCACCCCATGGTGCCGGGGTTCTTTGCGTCCCGGGGTTAGTGTAGGACTCATGACTGAGGTGATAAACGGCAAATGCGCCGTCGTGATTGTCGCTGCCGGATCCGGCCAACGCCTGGGGCACGGGGTGCCCAAGGCCAGGGTTCCGCTGGGCGGGGAGCCCATGCTGGCGCACGCCGTCAGGGGTGTTGTGAAAGCCGGAGTCGCGGCCCAAATTTGCATCGCCATACCGGCCGGAGACGACGACTTGGCCGAGGTCTGCGCCCGCCTGGCCGAGGAGTCGGGCGCGCATGCCGACGTGGTCTGGTCGGTGGTGGACGGCGGTGAGGACAGGTCAGCGTCCGTCCGCGCCGCCCTGGCCGTCATCGCCGGCAGCATCACCACCGTGTTGATTCACGACGCCGCCCGGCCGCTGACGCCGTCGGGCGTATTTGACCGCGTCACCAACGCCCTCCGGGACGGTGCCAAGGCCGTCATCCCCGCACTGGCCGTGGTGGACACCGTCAAAACAGTGGTTCCCGCATCGCTGCCCGCCACGGGCGCCGGCGTGGAAAAAGTGTCCGGCACCCCGGCACGGAGCCAATTGCGTGCCGTGCAGACGCCCCAGGGATTCGCGCTGGAAACGCTGCGCCGGGCCCACGAGTACGCCCAAACGCTCGATCCGGCCGCGGCGGCGCAGATCACCGACGACGCCATGCTGGTGGAGGCCATCGGCGAGGACGTCTACGTCGTCCAGGGATCCACGCATAGCCTGAAGATCACCTCGCCCACCGACCTCTTGCTGGCCGAGGCCATGCTGCAGGGACCGTTGGGGCCCCGCTGGGTGGAAGGGTGAGCCGGCCCGCGAACCTGCCGCGCACGGGAATCGGCATCGACATCCACGCCTTCGCGCCCTTGGATGAGCCTGTCCCCTTGTGGCTGGCCGGCCTTCTGTGGAAGGGCGAACGCGGCCTGTCGGGCCATTCCGACGGCGACGCCGTGGCGCATGCCGCAGCAGATGCGTTGTTCTCCGCAGCAGGAGTGGGCGATCTTGGCACGCACTTTGGCACCGACCGGCCCGAATACAAGGGTGCCAGCGGTGCAACGCTGCTGGCCGAGGCAGCACGGATCGTGCGCGCAGCCGGTTTTGAGATCGGCAACATCGCCGTCCAGTTTGTCGGCAACCGGCCCAAATTCAGCCCCCGCCGCCAGGAAGCCGAGGCGGCCCTGAGCCTTGCCGCCGGTGCGCCCGTTTCCGTGAGCGCCACCACCTCGGACGCGCTGGGATTTCCCGGCAGGGGTGAAGGCATCACCGCCGTGGCCACGGCCCTGGTCGTTGCAAGCGGCGCGCCCGAAGACAAGCAATCCGCCGGGCGCCCGGGCGCCTGAAGGGATACCCTAGAGCCGTGACCCTGCGCTTTTATGACTCCGCCACCGCCAACGTCCGCGACTTTGTCCCCCTGAGTGAGGGGCGGGTGTCGCTGTACTATTGCGGTGCCACGGTGCAGGGCGAACCGCACATTGGCCACGTCCGCTCGGCGCTGGCCTTTGACCAGCTGACCCGCTGGCTGCAAA
>JBAUMA010000252.1:0-1665 GCA_049578485.1 Specibacter sp. | reverse complement strand
GCTTTGAACTGCTCGCAGGGGTTATGGAATTGCAGCCCGCAGGGTAGCTTAGCTGCATGGCCGTTGCGCGATTCCCCGGACTTGTTATTGACTGCCCCGACGCGGCTGCCCTCGCCGGATTTTACGGAGCCGTGCTCGGCTGGACGGCGAAGGCGGAATCCGACTGGGTCGAGATTCGGCCCGAGGGTGGCACGGACTGCATTTCCTTCCAGCAGGTTCAGTCCAGCTATACGGCGCCCGACTGGCCGGGCCAGACAGTGCCCCAGCAAATGCACCTCGACCTGGTGGTGGATGACCTCGACGTCGGCGAGGCCGCCGTGCTCGAACTGGGGGCCACGAAGACCGCCGAGCAGCCCGGGACCACTTTTCGCGTGTTCCTGGACCCGGCCGGTCATCCGTTCTGCCTTTGCCTGTCCTAGCCCGGCGGGCCCAGGCTAGGGATTATTGGCTTTGTACTCTTGGCAATCACTGTCGAAGCTTGAACGCAGCGCCGTGGAGTCACCTTGCTTGGCGGGGTTCAGAATTGCCTTGTCCCACACATGGTCTGGATCACTGAAAGAGCTCTCGGAAAAGGGCATTGACTCCCATTTGCCGACCTGGGCGAGGGCTGACGCTGCTGCGCCCATGTCAGATTTATCAGCGGCGTCAAGATACGATTTTTCCCACGAACAGAGCCAATAGAGCGCAACTACTCCTACCGCAACTCCGTCTTGGTACGTGGTGTTGGGTTGCAGTAACTGATCGGGCGTCTTCGTGAACCACTGAACCCCCGACGGCAGTGGTTCCTTGAAGTCCTGGATGGCCTTTTTGACTTCAAGTGTCATGGCGGCAGCACTTTGTGGATCGACGGGCGGCGTAAATTCAGGCGGGGGTGCCATCACCGTAGCTTTAGGCGGTATTGCGCCAGTCTCGCTTCCACAGCTAGCGGCACTAAGGAGCAACAACAAGCTGACTGCTGCAGCAGCTGTCTTTTTCATCCTCTGAAGCCACATCCGGGCAGCTGCGTCTCGTCCACACATGGGACCAGTCTGCACTAGCCAGGGGCCGGCTGGAAGGTCTCATCTCCGTGGCGGAACCCGGACCGAACACCGAACCGGCTTCAATGGTCTCGAATGCAGGGGCCATTGTGATGGTGCGGGCCACCGGCAACGTGGGGCTGACCCCTGGTGTTGATCACCATGAAATCGAGGCAGCGGTTGAAGCCCTCCCGACCATCGCTGGCTACCGACGAACCAATCCAGATCTGCCAGGGATGGGACGCTCCACGACGGGAGGCCTGGGGTGCAACTACCACGTGGTGAAGTTATTGCCGAGTTTATCGAGCACCTGCAGGCTGGACCTGTGTTGCTCCTTGGGCATTCCTACGGAGCGTACTTGGGGAGGGGAGCGGCGGCCCGACGACTGGATCTAGTCCTCGGCATGTCGCTATCGGGACCATGTCTTGCCGGGCACGGCACTGGTGGATGAAGCCGGACTGGGGCGCATCGTCTCGGAATGGGCGGTCGACGTCGGTGCGGGCACCTTCATGGCTCCGACCCTGATCGCGGCCTGGCGCAGCGACTCCATCGTTGGGTACCTCGACGCAATGGAATTGCACGATGATTGGCTTGATCGGGTTCGTCCAGACGACAAATAGCCGATCAGCTCCTACCCACCAGCGCTGAT
>JBAUMA010000251.1:0-1660 GCA_049578485.1 Specibacter sp. | reverse complement strand
GTCGCGGCAGCATCAGCCGCCTCACCAACCACCAGGAAGTAACGTGGCTGGAGCTGGCGGCATGCCTTGAGGTGTGCGAGGCCAGCGGTGCGCCGGTGGCAGCGGTGCTTTCCAGGCTGGCAACCCGCCTGGAGTCGGAACAGGATGCGGCCGCAATGCGGGAAACGGCATTGGCCGGCCCCCGGGCCACCGTCCGCCTCCTGACGTGGCTTCCTTTCGTGGGATTGGGTCTGGGAATGGCCATGGGAGTGGACCCCGTGGGAGTTTTGCTCGGAGGTCCCCTGGGATGGGCCTGCCTAGTTGTGGGCTGTGTTCTGGTCATGGCGGGCAGGCTGTGGTCCACGCACCTGATTTCCGTTGCCGCCAGGACCGCGGGCCCGAAGCGATCGCGGCAGCGGGTCAGCAGCGGTGCCGGCCCGCACGGGGCGGCGCGGTGATGTGATGGCGGCGGCCGGCGTCTTTTTGCTTTTGGCAATGGTTGCCACCTGCCTCCTTGGCATGGACGGTCGTGGCGCCTGGGACGAGCAAATCGCCGTGCGGCGGAGGGTAGGAGAACCCGGTTCCAGCCCGCCTGTAGATTTCAACTCCGGCATCGATGATGTCCCGCTGCTCCTGGAACTCTTGGGGGCAACCTTGGACGCCGGCCTGGCCATTCCGTGGGCCTTGCGGCTCGTGGCCGGTGTGGCCACTCCCGAGGTGCAGGCAGGCCTCTCCCACGTCGTGGCCGGACTGCAGATGGGCGCTTCGTGGGAACACTCCTGGGAGGGCGTCCGCACACTGGATCACGTGGCCGAGGTCCACGCGGCGTTGAGCTTCGCGGCGCTCACCGGCGCCCCTGCGGCGCCACTGTTGTATGCCGAGGCCGAACAACGACGCCGGCAGTTTCAACGCGACGCCGAAAAGCGGGCAGCGGCATTAGGTGTTCGGCTCGTGGTCCCGTTGGGTTTGTGTTCGCTGCCGGCTTTCATTTGTCTCGGAGTTGTTCCCGTGGTGATGGCCATGATCCCCACATTTTGAACCCACGGACCGGCCAGCATCTGGTGGCACCGGACCACTGGCGCCTCCACAGGAACCTCTGCCGGCCCGCCGGTCCACCAAAGGGCCACAAGGCCTTTTCCCCGGCCGGGCAAACAGTAAAGGTGGAAATAACCGCAGGACAAGGGCGGCCCAAGCAAGAACCAACACGCAATATTCACTAGTCAAGGAGCGCGAAATGTATTTCAACGACAACCCCGGAGGAATGGTGCGGACAAGCGCCGACTCCGGTGATTTTGAGAACGTGAGGGAGATCTTTCCGGGTGCCACGGCGCTGCCTTTAGTGAGGAACTCGACGCCGTGGCGTCGGCTCAAGTTCGGGTCTGAGGCAGGGATGGCGACAGCGGAATATGCGATCGCTACGCTTGCCGCTGTCGGGTTCGCCGGCTTGCTGGTGGTCATCCTGAAAAGCGATGAGGTGCGCGGCTTTTTGCTGAACATCATCCGCACGGCGTTGAGCTTCTAGGCGTCCGTTCGGACAACGGTGAGGAAATGCAATGGCCAGGAAACAGGACAGCTTGCGTGGTTCCGTCACGGCAGAGTTTGCCGTGGTCCTGCCCGCTATTACTGCGCTTCTGGCCCTGCTGTTGCTCGGTGCAGGTGCCGGTGTCCTGCAGCTCAGGCT
>JBAUMA010000250.1:0-7217 GCA_049578485.1 Specibacter sp. | reverse complement strand
GGGCAGGGCGGGGGCCGGGCGGCAGGCCGAGCGCACGGCCGCGGCGGCCGGCAGGCCCAGGGCCGAGGCCCGCTGCACGGCCAAAACCAATGCCACGGTTGGGCTCGACAGGACGGTGTCATCACGTTCCGGCTCCCGTGAGGTGGTCCTCCGCGGGCCGGCAGAGCCATATTCGGCGGCAAGTGTTTCGGCGAGTGCGCCCCACATCAAGGGCCCGCTCCGGCCGGAGGCCAACAGTGCCGCCAATTGGCGCACAACCCGTGGCATTGCCACTTCGGGTGTCCGAGGCGTGCCGAACAAACCGACGGACAGGACGCGCACGACCCCGGCCGGCCTCCACCGCCTGGACGGGCGGGCGGCACCGGGCCAGGGCCGCCGTCGAACGCTGAGCAGGAGACAGGCTCCGCTGGTCAGAATGAAGATCCAAATGGCACTCATGGGGAACCCCCGACGGCGAGCGCGGGGTCAAGCCCAAGCCGGGATGCCAGCGCCGGCCAGGCCCGCCCGACGGCCAGCGATGGGGCCTGTTCCATGGTGAGGTGGCCGGCGGCTCCCGACACGGCCGCCGGACCCGAGTGCAACGCGGGAAGGACGGATAGATGCCCGTCCGTCAAAGCCACCACTCCAATCTCCGAGACCATCCGGCCTGCACCCGTGCGGTCCAGGTGAATCACCACATCCAGTGCACTGGCCACCTGGAGCGCCACGGCTTCGTTGCTCATCCCGGCCAGGACACCCAGTGCCGCCAACCGGGCCGGCACATCGGCTGCACTGTTGGCATGGATGGTTCCTCCCCCGCCGCTGTGACCGGTGTTGAGCGCCATCAGGAGTTCGCGCACCTCCGGCCCACGGCATTCACCCACTATCAGCCGGCCGGGGTTCATGCGCAGTGCCTGCCGAACCAGCTCCGCCAGGTCAACGGCACCGGCACCCTCGGCATTGGCATGCCGGGCCTCCAGGGTCAGGACGTGGGGATGGCTGGGATCAAGCTCCGCGGCGTCCTCAATCAACACCAGCCGCTCCTGCGGATCGCACATCCCAAGCAGGGTTGAGAGCAGGGTTGTCTTGCCCGCCCCGGTGGCGCCGCTGACCAGGAAACTGAGCCGACGCCCCACGATTCCTTGGACCACCCGGGCCACCACGGGATGCAAACAGCCCCGATCCTGGAGTTCGGAGAGCGTAAATACCTGCCGTCGCTTAATCCTGATGGACAGCAGGGTGCCACTGGCCGAGATGGGTGGCAGCACCGCGTGGATGCGATAACAGGGAGCGATTTTCACATCGACGCACGGCGAGCTGTCATCCAGGCGCCTGCCTCCTGCGGCAATCAGACGCACCGCCAGGGCCCGCAGCGCGCCTTCACCTTCGAAGCAGACATCCACCGGTTCCGGGCCCGCGCCGCGATCCAGCCAGACTGAGTTGGGGGCGTTGACGAAGATGTCCGTCACGCTCGGATCCAGGGTCAGCGGCTGCAGCGGACCGAGCCCGTTCAATTCGGCACTGATCCGGTCCATGGCAACCAACGACCCCGCGGCACCCAACAGCCGGCCGCTGTCACGCACCGCTGCCGCCACCCGGAGGTCAGTCACCGGGCCCGCTTCCGCCAGGACGGTTTGTCGCACCGATTCCAGCAACCCCGGATCAACCTGCCCGCCAGTTTGGGCCGGCACGAAGGCGGCCGACGCTGCATGCCGTGTCACGTCCCGCCCCTTCCGGGGCGGCGCCCGGATTCGACGCCGGGTGAACCGCCTCCCGCCATCCACGCCAGCACGCCATCCACCAATTTGCGCATTCTCCGGCCCCTGGCCGCGTCCAGGACCCCGCCGGCCTCCAACATCTCTCCCACTTTCCGCATCGGCGGCATCACCCCCACGCACGGCATGCCCACGGCGGCTGCGACCAGATCGGCGTCCACTCCGTCCCGCAGCGGTCCCCTGACCACAACACCCACCGGGGCCGCCGGCAGTGCTTGCACCATTTGCGCGGCGGCGGCGGCCGCCCTCAACCGGCCCGGCACAACCACGAGGAACCCGTCGCAGTGGGCACCCAATTGGGCAACCGCTTCGGGGGACCGCCCCACATCCACCATGACCAAGCCATAGGCGTCCCGCGAGGCTCGCATCACCTCACTTGCTGCCGCCATGCTCCGCGAATCGCCCAGCGGTTGCCCGCCCTCGGCACCCCAGGACAGGACCGAGAGCCCGGCAATCCGGGGCAGCGACGCCGCCAGCTGCTCGGGGTTGATCGCCCCTGATGCGTTGAGCAAATCGGGCCACCGCAGCCCGGGAACTTCCTGCCCGGCAACGGCAACGTCGAGCCCTCCACCCCAGCGGTCCCCGTCCACCAACAACGCCGTTGTCCCACGGGCCGTAGCACCCGCGGCAAGCAACGCCGCCATGGTGGACGCACCTGCCCCGCCACAGCCGCCGACCACACCGAGAATTCCGGCGCCGAAGGCGGGGTCCCGCAGCCTGGTGAGATAGTTCGCCAGCCATTGTGCGGCGTCGGGGAGGACCGCAACCCTGTCCGCGCCCAGCCGCGACGCCTGCAGCCACATGCCGGCCGAATCTTCCACGGGTCCCACGACCACCGTCGGTCCGTGCCACCCCGGCAGGCCGCCGGTCACGTCACTGCCAAGAAGGACCGCTGCCACGCCGTCCCACATACCGCCGCTTTGCTCCACCGTCCCGGCAATGACCAGCCCGACGCCGGCTGCCGCGCTAACGCGTCCAACCTCGCCTTGCAGCGCAGGGGAAGCCGAAATGGCCACGACGGTGGTGCCCGGCCCGGGAAGCCACTGATTTCCAAGACCACGTGGCTGGGCCGCCCGCGGTGCCGGAATCTGATCTCCGGCGACCGGGGCGTGCCGGGCACTGTTTCGTGTCGTCATGGCTTTACTTTCGGCGTTGCCGGCGCGCCACGCCAGCGTCCAGGCACCAATTGTGGGCAAGACACCATGGGCGCATCTTTGTGGAGGAACCACCGGCCTGGCACGGCACGTCATCTTCGACTTTCGACCGTCAAGGCCAATTGATGTAGCTCAAATGTTCGAAGACAGGACCGGGCGGGGGACAATGGAGGAATGTACGCATTATTGGCCCTGGCGCCGGGGAGCTCGGCCGTGGCCGTCCAGCTGTGGACGGCCGACGGGACTCCGTGCGCACCCACCCAAACCATCCAGCGGGAGGCCCTGCCCGCCGTCGTGCGCGGCATGGAGGCCGAACACCAGCCCCGGTGGGTCTGGGACAGGGCACAGAACTGGTATCCGGAAATCTTGGCGGCCGGAGTCCGGGTGGAGCGCTGCCACGATTTGGCCCTGTGCCAGGCCATCCTGTTGTTTTCGGAGTTCGCCGCCGAGACCGGGTACGGCCAACTGGCCACGGTCATGCCGCCGGAAGCCGAGCCGCCATACCCCGCTGCAAACACTTCCCAGGACAGCTTGTTTGACCAGCCAAGCAGCGTTGCCGGGTGGGATCTGCCGGCGGTGGCTGCGGAGCTCGCAGCCCAAAAAACCGCCGTTGCCGCCTCCACACACCCGGCCAGACTCGCACTTCTCCTCAGTGCCGAGTCTGCATGTGCTTTGGTCGCCGCGGAGATGCAATATGAAGGTATCCCGTGGCGCAAAGACCTGCACAGGAGGTTGCTAGATGAACTGTTGGGACATGAACCGGCCGGCTACACCCACCCGCCCAAGATGGAGGCGCTGGCCGCAGAATTGCGGACCCTGCTGGATTCTCCCACCCTGAATCCGGATTCCCCGCAGGAACTGATGAGGGCACTGCACCGGGCCGGCATCGATGCGAAGTCGACCAGGTCATGGGAGTTGCAGGAGTTCAAACATCCGGCGATCGAACCACTGCTGGCCTACCGGAAGTTGAGCCGGCTATTCACCACCAACGGCTGGGCGTGGCTGGACCAGTGGGTGCGTGGCGGCCGTTTCCATTCTGAATACGTGGTGGGCGGCGTGGTGTCCGGACGGTGGGCCTCCCGTGGCGGCGGCGCCATGCAGATTCCCAAACAAATCCGGGGCGCCGCGTATGCCGAACCCGGCTACAAGTTCATAGTGGCTGACGCCGCACAACTGGAACCGCGGGTGCTGGCCGCCCTGGCCCAGGACTCGGTCATGGCCGCCGCCGGCCGTGACAAGGACCTCTACGCCGGCATCGCGGCCCAAGGCTTTGGCGGTGAACGTGCCATGGCCAAGGTGGCCCTGCTCGGTGCCATCTATGGCTCGACCTCGGGCGAATCGGGCCGGCTCATGCCGCAGCTGGCCCGCATGTACCCGCGGGCCGTGGGGTTCGTTGAGGAAGCGGCCCGGGCCGGGGAGTTGGGCCGCACCGTGTCCACCCGATTGGGCCGGAGCACTCCTCCGGTGTCCGAACAGTGGCGTGCGGGACAGCGCAGCAGCACCGCCGAGGAGCAGCGGCGGGCGGAATCGGCGGCACGGTCGCGCGGTCGCTTCACCCGGAACTTCGTGGTCCAGGGGACGGCGGCAGAGTGGGCGTGCTGCTGGCTGGCTGAACTGCGACGCCGGTTGCGGGCCTTGGCGGCTAGCACCGGTGATGTGCAGTCAACTGCCGGGCCAAGCGCCGGCCCTGCCCTGGTGTTTTTCCTGCACGACGAGGTCATGGTGCACTGCCCGGACGATCTGGTGGACGCCGTGACGGAGATTGTCCACGAGTCCTCCAAAGCGGCAACACGCTTGATATTTGGTGAAATCCCCCTCGAGTTTCCCGTCAATGTCACAGTGGTCCAATCGTATGCAGACGCCAAATAGGCCTTGCCAACGTACGAAAGGAAACACTCTGACAGGACCCCGGGACCAACCCCACGACGGGTGGCCGCACATGGGCCCTCCGGGAGGCACTGCGCTAGAGCGGGGCGGTGATTTCCCGGGACTCATCCCAGGGGACAGACCAGCCCAACTGGTCAAAAACGTGGGTCAGGATGCCCGCGGTGAAGCCCCACACCACCACGCCGTTGACCGCGAAGGCGGGGCCCCGGTAGGTGTGCCCGCCCCGGCTGAGCGTGGCCATGACACGGTTGGCCGGGTCCAACAGGTCGCGCACGGGAACCCGGAACACCTGGGCCGATTCGCCGTAGTCCACCACATCCACGGGGGTGGGCCGCGCCCACCAGCCCAGCACCGGCGTGACGATGAAATTGCTGACGGGGAGGGGAACGTCCGGGAGCACGCCAAGGATTTCGACGCCGGACGGGTCCAGACCGGTTTCCTCCTGCGCCTCGCGCAGAGCCGCGTCCAGCACCGAGCCGTCACCGGCGTCCACTCCCCCACCGGGGAACGCCACCTGGCCGGGATGGTCCGTCAGGGTAGCCGCCCGTTCCACGAGCAGCACGTCAAGGTCCGCGGATACCAGGGGGTTAGCCGAAGCGGCGGGCACGTTGTCCAAGGCACCAAACAGTAAAAGAACCGCTGCCGGCCTCGCCTGGGACCTGTCCATGGGCGTGTTCCACATGGCGGGCCGGGGAACCAGGAAATCACCCGAGCGGGCCCGCTCCGCCAGCGCTGTGAGGTCCGCGTAAGCGCTCATGCGCCGGCGGTCCGGCCGGCCGCGGTCCGGCTCTCTTCAACCGAATCCCCGGCCAACATTTCGGCCAAGTCAACACCCAGCCGGGTTGCACGTTGCGATTGCTGCCGGAAGTGCGCAGCCTGGTCCACGTCGGCCAACATGCGCGCGTGGAGTTCCTCTTGCCCCGGAGCCATCTCGTACTTCAACAATTTGGCGGCCTTGACGGGGTCCACCTCGCCGTCGCCGTAGGCCGGGCACAGGTGCGCAATAGGGCAGGCGCCACAGGCAGGTTTGCGGGCATGGCAGATGCGCCGGCCGTGAAACACCACCCGGTGCGACACCATGGTCCAGTCCCTGGGCTCAAACAACGCGGCAACGTCGGCCTCAATGCGCACCGGGTCATCCGAGACGGTCCAGCCGAATCGGCGCGCCAACCTTATGAAGTGGGTGTCGACCGTGATGCCCGGGACGCCAAAAGCATTGCCCAACACCACATTGGCGGTTTTCCGCCCCACGCCCGGCAGCGTGATGAGGTCCTTGAGAGTTCCCGGCACCACGCCGTCGTACTCGTCGACAATCCGGGTTGCCAAGGCCAGCAGGTTCGCCGCCTTGGCCCGGAAGAAGCCGGTCGACTTGATGATGTCCTCCAGCTCAACACTTTGCGCCTGGGACATGGCCAGCGGGTCCGGGTAGCGGCCAAAAAGCACCGGCGTGACGGCGTTGACGCGCACATCGGTGGTCTGCGCGGAGAGAACGGTCGCCACCAGCAACTCAAACGGGTTACGGAAATCCAGTTCCGCATGCGCATACGGATACAGCTCCGCCAGCTCACGGTTGATCTTCCGGGCCCGGCGCTTGAGCGCCAGCGCCGACTCGTTCTCCACGGGCTTCAAGGGCTACTGGCCCTCCGGCGCCCGCTCAATGCCGACCAGATCAAGCAAAATGCCCGTCTTGCCATGGCTGTCCTGCACCAGGAAGCTGCTTCCTCGGTCCTCCAGGGCCAGAATCCAGGAACCAGGCGTCAGCTTGAACACAAACTGGCGGGTGCGCTCGTCCACCACGTTTTGCGGGCGGTCCACGGCAAACCAGAACGGGTCGGCAGCAACCGGGGCAGCGGCCGCCTGCGGGTCAACCGTGGCTCCAATGCTCTCCGCCGCGGGCGCGGCCCCAGCCACCTGCGGGTTCAGCATGGTCGCGGTGGACGGCGCGAAGTCGTCCTCCGTGACCTGCGACGGCACGACGCCGGCCGCGTCCCCGGCGGCAACCTCCGGCTCGGCGGCGGTCGCAGCGGCACGTTCAGGGGAAGCACCGACCACGGGGGCTGCCTGAGTTGCCGGACTTGCCGTGGCAGTGCCGGCCTCAGCGGCAGGGGCGGTCCCAGCCACCGGGGCGGCCGGGGTCATGCGCGTCTCGGTGGCAGCCTCAGCAGCATCCCGTGCAGCAGCATCCCGTGCAGCAGCAACCCGGGCAGCAGCAGCCGCGGTTTCGGCAGCGGCGTCACTGCCGTTGGAGCTGACGGTGGCTGATCCGGCGGCTGTCTCGGCCGCAACGGACTCGGGCGCAGTGGCTTCCGCTGCCCCTGTGGCGTCCGGGGCCGCTGTGGCTTCCGGGGCCGCTGCCGATCCGAAGGGCGCGGGCGACGGATGGCCGCTGCCGGCGGGCGTGAAGATCTGCCCGGCCGGGGTG
>JBAUMA010000249.1:0-6500 GCA_049578485.1 Specibacter sp. | reverse complement strand
TTTCAGGAGGTTCTGTGGATTCGTTCGTTGCCACACTTGGCTCGGTTGGAGCGGCAATTTCTGATGCTGTAGCAAGGGATGGCGTCAGCACCAATGCCGCAATAACAACTCCGGCAAGGCCGCGTCTGATACGCGTTGCCCATGGTGCAGCAGAGATTTTCATTCTCTGATTTGAACTCTGTCGTCCGTCATGTGACGCACCCGCGGAAGCGTGTGGATGCAAGGTTTTTCTCCTGAGAAGGGGATATGCAAGTGCAGCCTTCGAATCCCTGAAGGCAATCGTTGATTCTCAGCATAGCCTTACCGCACAACACATGGGTTATGAAACAGCAGATAATCCAGGGAACAGCATTATTTACACAGGAATCAGCAGGCTTCTCCAGTACGACATCACGAGCCCAGCAAGTGTCTTAAACTGAGGCGATTCTCCAGCGTGGATACATGTTTTCCGGCAAGACGGGAGAGCTTGCGTCAACCTTGAGTTGGGTTCACTTCCCGGAAAGGAATGTCGGTCCTGGAGCGCCTTTCCAAGCCCCCGTCATACTCTCTCCGAAAATCCTTGCAACGGTATCCCCGTTGGACAAAAGTCGGTTGAACGTCGAAGGCCCGTTTTTCTTGGATGGCCGGAGAAGTGTGTGCAGAAGTTTCGTTCTGCTCAGCCGTGTCTTAGAAACCTAAAGCTTTTCGAGACACGCGCTCCGGTTTCCATCCGGCAATCGTCCTTGTTGAAGCCACGGGACGCCAAATGTCCCGGAAAGTCGTCTCGCCATAAAGTGTCTTCTCCTGTTGTCGTCCAGGGGTTTTTGAGCCAAAATGAGTTGTGAGACATTTGGGATACACACGGGTGAGCACTTCGAGCCAGGATGCGAAGCTTCAGCTCGATGCGCTGGTCAAGGACGGGGTGCAAAAGCGGGACGTGTTCGCCGACGTCACCTCCGGCAGCAGGAACGCGATCGAGCGGCCCGGGATGAAGAAGCTGCTCGAGTACGCCGAGGCCGGGGACACCGTGGTGGTCTGGCGGGTCGACCGGCTCGGCCGGTCCCTGATCGATGTGCTGAACACCGTGAACCTGCTGCGCGAACGCGGCGTGAACGTCCGCTCCATCTCGGACGGGATCGATCCGGCGACTTCCACCGGGCGGATGATGCTGAACCTCTTGGCCTCCCTGGCCGAGTACGAGCGCGAACTGATCGTTGAACGCGTCAACGCCGGGATCGCCGCAGCCCGCCAATCCGGCACCCGCTTCGGCCGGCCGCTCTCTGACCCGGCGGTGATCGCCGACAAGCTCGCGATCGCCCAGGAGGCCCGCGCCAAGGGGCGCACCGCAGAAGACGCTGCACGTTTGGTCGGGTGGAGCCGGGCGACGCTCTACCGCCACCTCGGCCCAAACGCCTGATCCGTCAAAAGCCAGTGATCACTGAGGCCCCTGCGGAGTGGAGACGACGCTGGCACCAAAAGTACCGCAGCCCGTGACCACGATCACACGCTTAGCGCCAACCACTGTACCGCTGGTCCCCAATGCCGAGTGCCCGCGTGATGACGCTCCTGGGCCGGTACTCGGCCTGGGTCGAGGTCTACAGCATCGATGAGGCATTCCTCGGCATACGCGGCACCCTGGATGAAGTGCAAGCATGGGGTGAAAAGATCAAATCAGAGGTCATGCGACTAACCGGATTACCCGTCTGCGTCGGCATCGCCACCAGCAAGACATTGGCCAAAATGGCCAACAAAACCGCCAAGCACGTCGAAATATTGAACGGGGTGTGCGTGTGGGATCGCGCGCCTAAACAAACCACCGAAACCCTCCTGGGGAACCTGCCGAGTGCCGAAATCTGGGGAATCGGCCCACGACTCACCAAGCGACTGCGCGGCCTGGGCATCTGGACGGCCAAAGACCTGCGTGACGCCGATGAAATCCAAATTCGCGACAAGTTCTCCATCGTGCAAATGCGTACGGTCTTGGAGCTGCGCGGGATTCCGTGTATCCCCATGGAAGAAGAACGGGTCATCAAGGACCAACTGATCTTCTCCCGCTCGTTCTCCGACCCGATTACGGATCGGGTCGGCATGGAACAAGTCATGGCCATTTATGCCCAACAAGCCTCCGCGCGATTACACAAACACCAGAAGCAAGCGAAAATCCTCACTGCATGGGCGATGACCAGCCACTTCAACCAACACCAGGACCACCAACCAGCGGTCACCTTCAAACTCCCCGGCCCCACGGCCGATCCCCTGGTGTTGACCAAGGCAGCAAAACAACTGCTCCCATCAATTCTTGTTGGGGTGAAATATGCCAGGGCCGGGATCGTCGTCATGGATCTTCAACCGCTGGCCATGCAAGAAACGTTTGAGCCCTTCATCTCCCCACACGAGGCAAAGAACATTGGGGCACTCGTGCAGCAGATCCGCAGCGCCCACGGGGTAAAAGCCGTAGGGCTGGGACGGGCCGGAATGAAGCAGGGACCATCCTGGGAGATGCGCCGGGAAATGATGAGTCCGCGCTACACAACACATTGGAAAGAACTACTCACCGTCAAAGCCGCATGACCGATTGTGCCGGGCGTTGTACCCAAGCTAAGAACTACGGACCGATAGCAGTCTGTCGTCCTCAGCCAATGACTGTTCCACCTTCTGGTATGCGGTTTCGTAGTCATTTGCTTCCACGGTTAGTTCGCGGGATGGCTTTTTCGGATCACTGCGGGAGTTGATCTGTGCAATGAGTTGCATGGGTGTTGCCTAGTCTTTATAGCCCTGGTTGGTGATTGCCTGTTGTGCTGAATCGAGTAGATCCGCAAGCTGCCTTGCCAGGGAGGTGGCTTGGGCCAGGTGGTGGTTTGCAATCGTCACGCCCGTTGCCGGGTTGGTTCCCGGTGCATCGGTGACGTTGTGTGTTTCAAGCGAGTTGGTGAGTCCTTGCCCGATGATTTCTATGCTTGTACCCAACGCTGCGGCAAGCATCTTCAGATTTGCCAACGTTTCATAGGCGTGGGGTGCCGGGTAGGCTTCTGCGCGTTGGTGGCAAATCGTTCGGATCGCTAGGTAGGCGTCCTCGGATAACTGCGCTGAGTTATTGGTCATGGCTCCATCTTCCTATCTGGTGCCGACATTGCGTCATGGCTTCGAGGCGGGTTAGATCCACACCATTACTATCGTTCGACTTTTGTACCTGGTTTTACCTTGGCAAATGTCCCGGCTGTCGCTTCAAGAATGGTGTCTACGTCGCCAGGCGACGGGGTACGCTCGCATTCGTTCTGGTCATCTGAAACACACGGGTTGAGTGTGTCCACGCGGAGCACTTCGCCATTCCTGATCCAGACCACATCGAGTGGGATCTGAACACCGAACATCCATACTTCGGTGCTCTGAGGATCTCCCAAATCGAAGAGCATTCCCTGGTCTGCCAGGAGGTCTACGCGTCCGCGTAGACCTTGCTGCTGCTTCTCGGGGGTATTTGCTAGCTCCGCGGAAACGGTGATGCCGCCGATGGTTACGCCTGTGCGCGCTGGCGCACACGAACTCAGTACACCGATAGCGAGAATCGCTGTGAGTGCTGCTGCCGACCGCCGGGCGTTCATCGTTACGCTAACGGGCGGCCGAGTCGGCCGGTTCTTGGTGCTGCACCGTCGAATGGCTTGCCGCCGTTGTGGAGCTTTTCCAGCCTTTCAACCTCGCGCATGACTACGGCCACGTGAAAATCGCTAAATGTTTGGTATCCCTCCAAGTGGCCAACCTGTTGGAAGGCTCCGCGCACGCGTTCGGCGTCCTCTGTTTCCTGGTAGTAAGCAACCTTTGTTTTGGCTTTTTTTGCCTTGCGGGCCGGTGTGGCTACAGGGGCCGGCTCGGTCTCAACCGCCGGGGCCGGGGCTTGTGTAGCCACCTGATCCGTGGCGGGCGCTTCGGCGGGCTGTGCAGGCGCTGCGGTGACCGGCGAGCTGCCCGCAAGGGTTGATTTCATGGGTGCAGGGCGCTTTGCCATTGCTATTTTCCTTTCGTGAGGGTGTCGATGTATCCCGCATAGATGGTGGCGAGATCTTCCGCGTCGCCGCCCCATTGGTCGAGTCCGTGGTTTGCTTCCATCGCGTCTGCAATAGGCGCTCGCTTGGGCACCGGGGGTTCCAAAACAAGAACACCACGGGCTAGGGCGGCTTCGCCGATCTCTCCCGCCCAGTGTGCGCCACTGATGGTGCGCGCTTCATGCTGGTTGACCATGAATCCCGCAATTTTCAAGGCGGGGTTGTAGTGCTCGTGCACTAGGTCAATGGTTCCCAGTAGCTTGGTGATGCCATTGGCGCTGAACAGCCGTGAATGGGTAATCACCAGCACGCCGTCTGCGGCCGTGAGGCTATTGATGGTGAGCTGGTCGAGCGATGGTGCGCAGTCGATTAGCACTAGGTCATAGTCGTCTTGTACGCCCGCCAGCGCGTTTCTCAGACGAGATTCACGTCCTGCTCCGGCCAGCACGAGTTCATCGCGGACTACTCCCAGCGTCTCCCCCGTAGTGGGAATGACGCTAAGGCCGTCCCAAATGCCGTCCACAGTCACACCGTCCAACGTGGCCGCCGAACGGTCGCTGAGTGCGTCTGCGAGGCCCGCATGATCCTCGGTGATGCCGTTTGTTAGCACGCTGGTGATGTTCCCCTGGGGATCTGCATCAACGACTAAAACACGCTTACCCGCCAGCACTGCGGCGCGGGCCAAGTGGAAAGTGGTCGTAGTCTTACCAACTCCCCCTTTTTGGTTGCAGAGGGCAAAAATTGTTGCGGTCACGGTGGTCTCCATCTGTTGTTCCAAGTCTAGAATACTTCTGTTATCCCTAATAGAACTATTGGGGATATTGCGGGCGGATTGACCGCCCCCAATCGTTACTACTCGCTGCGTTCAGCTTTGTGGACTGTGACGCGCTGCCCTCGGAGACTCACGCCGATTTCATCGGCTCGAACTTCATGCCTCCGGTGGATCTCCCCGGCTTTCCCCTCTTCCTGGGTGACCCGGTAGCGCCCGCTGAATGCAACACGAATGTTCCCACCTTCCTGCGCAGCCGCTACAAGGTTGCGGGCTTGGCCCCCGGATACTGACACCTTGTAGGTGGTGGCCGGTCCGTCGCGCCACTGCTTGTTTTCGTCTCGCTCTCGGTCGCTCACGACAACCGACGCATGGCAGTAAACGCCCGTTTCGCTTTCTCGGAGCCTCGGCACCTTGGTAAGGTTCCCAACTCGGCTGATGTAGCTCATGGCTCGCTCTCTTCCTGTCCCCGTAGGGACAATAGTACTGATGGGGTTACCGGCGGCGGCGTTCTACGGTCATTTCATGGCCGTCCATTTGGCTGGGGTAGAAAACCCATTCAATGTCGCTCCCCTCTGGAGGGATGAAACGGACACCCCTAACTGGCGAGCCGTACCGAATGGGACTTAGAGGGTCCTGCACCACAAGCGGCATCCGGTATGGCTTGCCATCAAGCGCCATGAGTCGATCCCCCATTTGCAAATCTGCGAGTCGGGTAATGATGATCTTTTCCATTTTCTATCTCTTCCTCTCGCCCCTATTAGTACTATTGTAACCAATAGTACTAATAGGGGAAGTTATTATCTTCATCGATACACATGATCGTGATAACCGGCTCCCCCTGGTCGCCCGGGCCGATGGTCAGCCCTAAAGTCACCTTCTCTGCCTCACACCAAAAACTAGGTCGCTTGTCATTCGGTACGCGGTACAGGTCAAACAGGGTCAGTTGCTCCCCGGCGGCGTTGCTTGCTGCAATGCCTGCCATGTAGAGAACGTCCCACAGCCGCGCGTCATCCGCCTGCGGCTCCGGGTGGCTGTCGTCCCAGGCGACGGCGTAAGCCCACGCCGCACGAGTCAGGGCTACGGGGTGCCTAAATCGGGCATCTTGGGCCGTGGCGGTTACATCAATGAGCTGCCCCTCTTCAAGGGCTTGCCCTCGCGTGTACGCGTGGGTTGCTTTGCCAGGCATTGCCGTTCCTTTCGTTAGGGGCATTATCCCCAATGTCTACATTGGGGATAATGCCAGCATTATCTACTGTGCCGAGTTGTCCGCGTCGTACCGGTTGAACCACAGTGAGTGGTTCACGTCGAGGCGTGAGCCAAATGTGCGTATTCCGTCCGCAAGGTCAACCCGCTCGTCTCCGGCGGCCGTGCCGATCTTTTCCAACGTGAGCCGCACCGGCAGCCAGGTAAACCCGTAGCTAAAGTGCACTTCAACCCGGCCATCTTCATCAGCAACGCCTCCCACGCCTTCACCGTTGACGACACAGCCGATGCCACGGTCTACGGCTATGAGCATCTGGGGCAACGGGCCGTGCGTAAGCTGCGCCGCATCGGCCTCGGGATACTGGGCGGCAAATTCTTCGCGGGCCGCTGCCAGCAGGATCTCCGCGTCCAACTTGGTTCCAATTGCCCCTGCGGGCCTTGTATTGCGCTGCATGGTTCCTCTTTCCTTTGCTGTTAGTACTATTGTATCCAATAGTACTATTAGATAC
>JBAUMA010000248.1:0-19102 GCA_049578485.1 Specibacter sp. | reverse complement strand
TCAAAGATGACCGGTGTGATGCCGCGTTCGATCAGGTTGGCGGCCGCGGCAAGGCCCACGGGTCCGGCACCAATGATGGCAACCGGCAGGTCGTTGCGTCGTTCCGTCATGACAGGATCCTTTGTCTAGCTGGTGGGGAGGAGCTCGGCGATGAGGGACTGGATGCGGGCCTTGATGTCGTCGCGGATCGGACGGACAGCCTCCACGCCCTGGCCGGCGGGGTCCTCGAGTTCCCAGTCCTCGTAGCGTTTGCCGGGGAAGATCGGGCAGGTGTCCCCGCAGCCCATGGTGATCACGACGTCGGACTCCTTCACGGCCTCGGTGGTGAGGACCTTGGGAATCTCGGTCGACATGTCGATGCCCTCCTCCGCCATCGCAGCCACCGCGGCGGGATTGACGGATTCGGCCGGTGCGGAACCGGCGGAGCGGACCTCGATCGCCCCGTTGGAGAGCGTGGTGAGGTAGGCGGCGGCCATCTGGGAGCGTCCGGCATTGTGCACGCAGACAAACAGGACGGAGGGCTTCTTGGTGGTTTCGGTAGTGTTCATGGCTTCATGCTCCTGACGGAAAGTTTGGGAATGTTGTGGCGAACTGGCAGTGGCTAGTTGGTGAAGAATCGTTTGCGCGCCCAGAGGGCCACGTAGACCAGGGCGACCAGGACTGGGACCTCGATGAGGGGGCCGACGACGCCGGCGAGGGCCTGGCCGCTGGTGACTCCGAATGTGCCGATTGCGACGGCGATGGCGAGCTCGAAGTTGTTGCCCGATGCGGTGAACGCCAGGGTGGTGGTCTTGGCATAGCCCAGCTTCAGGCCCTTGCCGATGACCATGCCGGCGCTGAAGACGACCAGGAAATACACCAGCAGCGGCAGCGCGATCCGGGCGACATCCAGCGGCTTGGAGGTGATCGAGTCGCCCTGGAGTGCGAACAGCAACACGATGGTGAACAACAAGCCATAGAGTGCCCATGGCCCGAGCCTGGGCAGGAACTTTCCTTCGAACCAGTCCCGGCCCTTGGCCTTCTCACCGATGGTGCGGGTCAAGAAACCCGCCAGCAGGGGAATGCCGAGGAAGATCAACACCGAGGCGGTGATGGCCCAGAAGGAGAAGTCGGCCGACGTCGTGGGCAGGCCCAACCACCCTGGGAGGACCTGCAGGTAGAACCAGCCGAGGGCTCCGAAGGCGAAGACTTGGAAGATCGAGTTGATCAGCACCAACACCGTGGCGGCCTCGCGGTCACCGCATGCCAGGTCATTCCAGATCATGACCATGGCGATGCACCGGGCCAAGCCCACAATGATCAGCCCCGTCCGGTACTCCGGCAAATCGGGGATAAAGATCCAGGCCAGGGCGAACATGAACGCCGGCGCCGCGACCCAGTTAATGATCAACGAGGTGATGAGTAGTTTGCGGTCCGCGAGGACTTTGCCGGTCTCGTTGTAGCGGACCTTCGCAAGCACCGGGTACATCATGACCAACAAGCCAATCGCGATTGGCAGGGACACGGAGCCGATCTTCACCGCGTCCAAGGCGGTGTTCAAACCCGGAATGAACTTGCCCAACAACAGACCGGCGGCCATGGCGGCGATGATCCACACCGGCAGGAGCCTATCCAGGGTGGTGAGCTTGCCGATAACGGCGGCCTCCCCGGGGGCGGAAGGGGTGGTGGTCTTGGTACTCACAAGGCTCCTAGCCAGTTCAGCGAAAGATTGATGATTGTCGATACAAAAAGTATTGACCGTCATATCGACAATTGTCAATCTATGGGCATAATGGGTACATGAACACTGCATTAATGCTCGAGACGAGCACGGATCAGCTCTGCTGCGAACCCAGCGGGCGCCCCGTACTCAACGCCGCCGATGCCCAGGATTCCGCCCGGATCCTGAAGGCACTCTCGGATCCGAACCGGCTGCGTCTGCTCTCCATCGTCAAGGCCGGCGACGGCGGGGAAGCCTGTGTCTGTGACCTCACCGAACCCTTGGACTTGGGCCAGCCCACCGTCTCCCACCACCTAAAGATCCTGGTCGACGCAGGACTCCTGGCTAGGGAGAAGCGCGGCACCTGGGCCTATTACTCCCTGGTCCCGGGTGCACTGGAAGCCGTGTCTGCAAGCATCCTGGCCTTGTGAACGTGCACATCCGGGGGTTGGGCGTCAGCCGGCCCTACCTCCACCCGGGAGGCCTACCGGGGCGTCATTGAGCATTCCATTTATGGGGATGCTGCGGTCGCAGGCCAGGGAATCGGGCACGCCCTCCTGAAATGTCTGGCTGAGAGGGCATGGGGCCTGGGATATTGGACGATCCAGTCCTCCATATTTCCCGAAAACGTCGCCAGCCTGGCCCTGCATGGCAAGGCCGGTTTTCGGCGCATAGGCCACCGCGAGAGAGTTGCGCATATATGACCTTCGGGCCTTGCGCCGGCACTTGGCGTGACACCATCCTGGTCGAGCAACGATTGTAAGGCGGGGAAACGCCGCAGCACGGACCTGCGCTGTCCCGGAGGCGCCAACCAAATCCACGATCCAACCGCGAAACGACTTTGAAATTTACAGCTGGAAGCCTGCATCCACAGGCGCGACCACGTCGTGGCCAAAGAGAAGCTGCAAGGATTGGTCTCGCCCTGGCCGGGCTTTTGGCCGACTCCACCAGCTGCCACGTCATCGAGGCCGTCGTCGCCCTCGGCGAAGGAATCTGATGCCGCTGGAGCACCCAGCCCATTCGTCACCGGCGGGAAGCGGGGCACTTCCATGGGTAAGGCCTGCTCTGCAGCCAACATGACCTTCAAGCCCGTTTTCTCCTCGGCTCAGCGCCGAGCCGGACGTCGTCCTGGCTGCCCATGGGCGCGCATCCGGCAGCAGTACGCCGCCAGGTTTGGGCTGTGGCCACACTAGTCCACGACGCAGCGCAATTCGTCGCTGCGCTCCAGCAGCGCAGCGGCAACCCTAAAGTTCTCCACCACCCGGCGGCCCGAGGGCTGCTCCCAGTTGAGGTCCCGTTGGGCGATCTGCAAGTACGCCCGAAACGACCTGGCCGCGAGCTGCAACTGTACCTTTATGCCCGGGAGGCTCCCCGGCATAGGCGAGGAGAACGGTCCCTACTCGAACTCTGGCGGGACGGCGAGCTGGGGGGGCGGGACGTAGCCAACGCGATTGGCCAAGACGGTCACCGTTCCTGGGTTTGAAAGGAGGCCCGCCCCGAAATTCGGGGCAGGCCTCCTTGCGTGCAGACTTAGGCGATGCCGCCGCCGTCGACCACCAAGGCGGAACCGGTGACGTAGGAACTGGCATCGCTAGCGAGCCACACAACTGCTTCGGCAATTTCCTCGGGGGTGCCCATGCGCTTGAGCGGGCGGTCGTTGGACTCGGCCAGGAAGCTCTGCTCCTCCTGGGAGAGCTGGCGGGCCTCCTCGCGCAGCATGGGGGTGTTGGTGTCGCCCGGGTTGACCGAGTTGACGCGGATGTTGTCCGGTCCGTGGTCGATCGCCAGGGCGCGGGTCATGTTGACCACGGCAGCCTTGGACGTGCAGTAGGAGATGGCGTCGCCGCCGCCCTTCAGGCCCCAGCCGGAGCCCGTGTTCACGATCGCGCCGCCGCCGGCCGCCTTCATCAGCGGCACCACGTACTTGCTCATCAGGAACGGTCCGCGGACGTTGACGGCCATGACGCGGTCCCAGTCCTCGACCGACGTTTCCAGAACGTTGGCGCGGCGGATGATGCCGGCGTTGTTGAACAGCACGTTGACCCCGCCGAAGGCGTCCACCACCTGCGCCACGCCGGCCTGGACCTGCTCGTCGTCGGCCACGTTTACGGCCACGCCGATGGCGTTCACGCCCAGTGCCGCGGCCTCGTCGGCCACTGCCTTCGCGGCCGCCTCGTTGATGTCGAAGATGGCAACGTTGGCGCCCTCGGCGGCCATGGCGAGGGCGGTGGCGCGGCCGATGCCGGAACCGCCGCCGGTGATGATGGCATTCTTGTCCTGCAAACGCATTCAGTGCTCCTTGGTTTTGGTGGTGCCTTGGGTTTCTTCAAACACCCGGCGAACCGGGTAGACCGTATGGGTGCCTGCACCCGTGAAAACTCTTGCGTAGCCGCTAAGGCGGGCGTCGACGTCGTCGTCGCCGGAATCCACCCAGAGCGGACGCCCGGCCAGGGAGGCCAGTTTGCCGTCGGTGGCGACGATCTGCAGCGGATGGCGGGCCAGCAGCCTTGCGGTGATCTGCTGATTTCCGCGCCCCACCACGAAGCCCTGGCCGCCCAGGGGAGTCAGCACGACCGTCGCGGCCGTACCGTCCACTACAGATTCCAATGAATGGGCGTCGACGTCGGTGGCCAGTAGCGCGCCGTTGCGCACCACGTCGACCCCCAGCCGGGTTGTGGCCAGGCCCAGCTCCCGGCCAATCGCGTTGGTGGTCCCGCCAGGGCCCAGAATGTAGCTGTGCTCCGGTTCCATGCCGCGGACGAAGGCCCGGGCCAGGGCGGCCACCGCGTTGGCGTCCGACGCCGGGGTGGCGGCCTTGCGGGCCTGCAGCCGGGTCGGGTCGACGGGTACGTCCAGTGTCCCGTACAAGGTGGGGGAGGCGAGCCCGGCCCTCAGTAGATCCTCATCAATGTCCACCACGTCGCGTTGGGCCGTGGCCCGCCCGGAGTCGGCCAACCAGGCGGCTGCCGTCGATCCGGCCGCCACGGGGGTCAGGGCAAATACGGCCGAGTAGATCTTGACGCCTGCCGGGATGCCGAGAACGGGGATGCGTCCGCCCACGGCGTCCAGGACGTCGCGGGCCGTGCCGTCACCGCCGGCAAAAACGAGCAAGTCCACGCCGGCGTCGACCACAAGTGCGGCAAGGGTCCGTGTGTCGCCGGAACTGGTGATGCCCGTGCCCGTGCCCAGCACTGTGGTGCGGCACAGGTCCTTGACCGCGTTTTCGCCCAGCAGGCCGTGGCCCGTCAGGATGTGGAGTTCCCGTCCCGTGTGGGCGAGCAGGGAAACCAGCTGCTTGGCGGCACGACGGGCGCGTGCCGGGGATGTCATTGGATACCCGGCCTGACTGGCAATCTCGCGGATATTGGCGGCGTCGCTGCCTTTTTGTCCGGCAGGTCCGCCGAGTCCGGCGACGGGGTTGACGATCAGCCCTATGCTGACACTATTCATGGTTTAACACCTCCATTTCTGTATACAGTATACTGAAGTGAGGGACGAGCGATAGAGCGACTGCCCGATGACCTTATGTCCCGAGAGTGCAGTGCGAGGAGGAACAGTTGTCCATACAGCGGCAAACCCTGCGTGAGCAGATAGAGACCGAAATTATGAACCGGGTGGGAGCGGGCGAATTCCGCATGGGCGAGAACATCAATGAGGTGGCCTTGTCCGTGGAGCTCGGTGTCAGCCGTACCCCGCTTCGGGAGGCGCTCATCTCGCTGACGCAGCAAGGAGTTATTGGGCGCGTCTCTGGCAAGGGATTCAGGTGGGCGCCCATCGGTGCCAGTGATTTTACGGAAGCGGTGCAGATCATTGCCGCCCTGGAGGGTCTGGCGCTTCGCCTGACACCGGCTTCCAAGCTAGTGTCGATTGGGCGGCAACTGGCGGAGCAGGCTCGCAGCTTTACCTCCTCCATCAGTTCAGCCGAGGAAATCCACGAGCACGACGACGTCTTCCATGCCACGCTCATTTCCGGGAGTCCCAACATGCGCCTGGCGGAGACGCTCGCCTCCTACAAACTGGCCCTACGGCGCTATGAACGCCTCTATGTGGGCAATAGCGACCTCATGGAGCGCGCGGCCGCCGAGCACGAATCCATCGCCGCAGCTTTGCTCGCCAACGACCTTCCTGCCGCCATTTCCGCCTTGGAAGCAAACTGGCTCAACAGCGTTCCGCGCATCATCAATGCCCTCAAGAGCGGTGTTCCTGTGGGGTAGTTGGCCAACAAAGGCTTACCCCATGCCCAAAAGTAGCTGGTGCGCAGGGCCTGGCAAGCGAACCTCGGAGGCCCGGGCACGGTGCTCCCAGGCCCCGGTGGCTTTGTCAGTTTCGCAGCCCGCCATGAAGTTTGGACGGGGAATGGGTGTCTTTTGCGGCCCTGGGTACTCGTCGGTGGAATGTTCCGTTCAGCGCTCCGGTTTCATGCCTTGCCGGCTGGTCGCGGGCGGATGCCGTGCCGGGTGCCGGTGTCGGAGCGGGTTGCGCTCCTGCCCATAACGAGCCTCACCCGCCAAGCCGGCCTTGCAGACCCAAGCCGCCAGGAGTGCCCCGCGTGCCGGACCCGGGGGAATGCACTGACTGGCCGGACATCGTCACGAATATTGCAGTATGCGCTGTCACATCACCAAGACGAGGTGCCGCAACTACGGGGCGGCCGTTGCCGGTGCTTGGGCCAGCTTGGCTTGGATGGCCTTGGCTTCCTTGAGGATCTGGGGGCCGTAGCCGCCGGCGAGCGCGGTGTCCTTGATCCTTGCCGCAGCGTTGTCGCGCTCTGCCGCCGCTGCCCCCTCCAGGGACACGACGTCCGCCCGCAGGTTCGCGGGTAGGGCCGCAAAGGCTGCCTTGTGGTGGATCAGCCGGTAGGCGAGCAGGTGGGCCCTGTCGCCAAACCCGGCCTTGCCCTGGAGGTCAATGCGGAGCTCTTGCCGGAGGATGCGGGCGAACGGGTGCGTGCCGTGGTGTTTCGCAGGCCCAGCCGCGGGGGCGCCGGGCGTGGTTGGGGTTGCGGAGGATGGCGCCACCGGGGCCGGGTTTGTTCCCGCTGCCAACGCCGGGGCGGCCCCGAAAATGGCGGCGCCGATCAGGAGGGCGGACGCGCCGGCCGCTGCAGGTTTGACCCAGCGCTTACGGGCCGATATGTCGTTGGCGGGGTCAGTGGTGTTGGCGTTCATGGCTTGCTCCTTGTGGGTTCCGGGGCTGGCCTGTGCCTGGCACCCGACTTGGTTGGTACTCCACTATGGCCCCTGTGGATGCGCCCCGGGTTCGGTGGATGTAAGGGGAGTGTAAAGTCTTCCCGGCAGACCGCAGGGCACCTTGGTGCAGGGCGTTAATATGGAGGCATGGAGCAACCGACCGCACCAAGCCCGGCACCTGCCCGTGGGCTGGTGCTGGTAATAGAAGACGAACCGGCCATCGCCGATGTGCAGCGCCTCTACCTCGCCCGGGCCGGTTTTGGAGTACACATTGAGTCGACCGGCGAGGCCGGCATCGAAAAAATCCGTTCCCTGCGGCCGGCAGTCATAGTTCTCGACGTCGGCCTGCCCGGCATGGACGGCATTGACGTCTGCCGGCGGCTGCGCGCCATGGATGACTGGACACCCGTCATCTTTGTCACGGCCCGGGATGACGAGGTGGACAAGTTGCTGGGTTTGGAGCTGGGTGCCGATGACTACATGACGAAGCCGTTCTCCCCGCGCGAACTTGTTGTCCGTGTCAAGGCAGTTCTCCGCCGAAGCGCCGGGACCCAGGGCGGAAAAGTCCTGCAATTGGGGTCCGTGTCCTTGGATCCGGCAAGCCGCACCGTCACTGTTGACGGCTTAGCGGCCGAATTCACGGCCAAGGAGTTCGATGTGCTGGCTTTTCTCTTGGCAAGCCCCGGTCGGGTCTTCAGCCGCGAACAACTCCTCTCGTCTGTATGGGGGCAGGCCAGTTACGCCGCGGGGCGCACCGTTGATGTCCATATCGCCCAGCTTCGGTCAAAGCTGGGCGCCGCCAGCCCCATCCGGACGCTGCGCGATGTCGGCTACACAGCCAGCGCCGCCGACGGCCGGGAGGCGGGCGGCACCTCCGCGGGTGAGCCGAAGACGCGTTGGAGGTGAAGAGGTGGCTTCGCTCACTGGGAGGCGGGATAACCATGGTGACGGCCGCCGTCGCGGTCCTGGCCGTGCTGGTCACCGGATTGGTGGGGTTTCCGCTCATTCGGGCGGCGGCCGTTGACCAGGCGAAGGCACAACTGTCCCGGCAGGCAGACGCGTTTGCGGCCATCCCGGCGGCCTCGCGCGCCCTTGACCTGCGGGAACGGCGAGTGTTGGGACCCGACGATTTCGAGTTGTCCACCATTGGCGCGGATGGCGCGATAGCCGGGGTTGCCATGGATTTCCTGAGCGCTGCGGACGTGGGGAAGGTATTGGCCGGACAGGAGATTTCCCGGAAAGTCGACGGCAACGGCACGCAGCTGATCGTCGAGGCCAGGGCCCTAAAACGAGGCGGCGGCATTGTTTTGTCCCGGTCGCTGGCGGATGTCAACGCGGCCTCGGCACAGTTGCTCCAACGAACTCTTTTGGCGCTGGCCGTTGGATTGCTGATCGCGATCCTGGCCGGCACGCTGCTGGCACGCAGGCTCTCCCGTCCCCTCGTGCGGACCGCGGACGCCGCCCGGCGGATAGCGTCCGGGGAGCGGACCATACATTTGGTGCCGTCGGGGGCCACGGAAGTGCGGGCCGTGGGAGACGCTGTCAACGCCCTGGATCGTGCGCTGTTGGCCAGTGAAGGACGGCAGCGCGAGTTCCTGCTGTCCATTTCGCACGAGATCAGGACGCCGTTGACCGCCATGCGCGGCTACGCCGAGGCCATGGTGGACGGGCTGGTTACCCCGGTGGACGTGCCCCGTGTCGGGCAGACCCTGGCCGAGGAAACGGAGAGGTTGGATGGTTTTGTGAAAGACCTTCTGTCCCTGGCCCGGTTGGAGGCCGAGGACTTTTCCCTGGACATAGGCGAGCTGGACGTTGCGGCGCTCCTCAACCAGGTGGAGGAGGCGTGGCGGGGCTCGGCGGCACAGGCGGATGTGACGCTGAGCCTGCAGTTCCCGGCCAATACCGGAGAGCCGTTGCTGGTGGAAACGGACGGGGAGCGGCTGCGCCAGATCATTGACGGGCTGGTTGGCAACGCGTTGCGGGTGACGCCGCCGGGACGTCCGCTGCTGATACGGGCACGGTTGGAATATTCGCAAGCTGCGGGAGGAGCCTCATCGTCAGCCCTGGTTCCGGCGGGCGTGCCAGACGTCGTCGCCATTGACATCCGGGACAGCGGACCGGGGCTGACGGCGCAGGACGCCGTAGACGCGTTTGAACGCGGGGTGCTCTATCACCGCTATGCGGGCCAACGGCCGGTGGGCAGCGGCTTGGGACTGTCCATCGCAGCGCGACTGGCAGTTCGTTTGGGTTTGCGCCTGACGGTGGAACCGGTCGACCCGGAAGTGGAAGGGGCCTGCTTTTGCATTCGGCTGCCTCGATCCACGCGAACTTGACGCTGGCGCCGATTAGGCAGGGACCAACCGTGAAAGTCTTTTCAGTGTTCATGGGCGCCGGCGGCATAAAGTTGCCGCCGGTCCTCGTCGGAAAATGGCGGGCTAGGATGTGACGACAAGTTGTAGCCGAGGAGCGTGACCATGCAAGACCCCCTACGCCACGTGTATTTTCTGTCCGATGGGACGGGCATCACCGCTGAAACCCTGGGTAGTACACTGTTGACCCAGTTTCCGCAGCGGCAGTTTTCCCGCACCACGGTGCCGTTCATCTCGACCATCGCCAAGGCCCGGTCGATTGTCCGCGAGATCAACCAGGTGGCGTTGCGTGAGGAACGGCCGCTGGTCTTTTCCACCGCCGTGAATGAGGAAATCCGCAACGAGTTGGCCAAGTGCAATGGCGTTTTGGTGGATCTGATTGGTGCGCATGTGCAGCTGCTGGAGGAAGCGCTGGACTCCAAGGCAAGCCATCAGCCCGGCCAGGCGCATGGCTTGGGAAATGCCTTGCGATACCAGTCGCGGATGATGGCGGTTGAGTACGCCATGGAGCACGACGACGGCCAAAGCCTGCGGGCGCTGGAAAAGGCCGAAGTGATTCTCATTGCCCCATCACGGTGCGGAAAAACGCCGACCACCATGTACTTGGCTCTTCAGCACGGAGTCTATGCGGCCAACTTCCCGTTGGTGAATGAGGACTTTTCAAGCGACTTGCTGCCGGTACCCCTGCGCCCGTATGGGGCCAAGTGTTTCGGCCTGACCTCCAACCCCATGCGTTTAAGCCAGGTGCGGACCGAACGACGTCCCGGCTCGGAGTACGCATCCCTGCGCCAATGCGGCATCGAACTTCGCAGCGCGGAACGCATGTATGTCACACACGATATCCCGCACCTGAATTCGGCCAGCATGTCCGTCGAGGAGATTTCTGCGGTGATCCTTGAACGGATGGGATTGCGACACTAGGGGTCGCCCGGCCCCCGCCCCAGCCGGGACGGGATCTCCGGAATTTGAGAGAACCCATGGCCAGTTCGGGGCCGCCCTGCGACGATGTATTCACGTGGTGTCTACTGGCCGCGATTTGACTTCAAGGAGCACTGACAATGACGACAGACATCCTCTGGTTTTCCGAACTTGGCCTCAAGGACCTGGACCGGGTGGGCGGCAAGAACGCCTCCCTCGGTGAGATGATCGGAAACCTGACAACCGCCGGGGTAAAAGTTCCGGACGGATTTGCTACGACGGCGGATGCCTACCGTCGGTTCCTGCGAGAGACAGGTGTTGAGGCGACGATCGCCGGAATCCTGGCGGATCTGGATACTGATGACGTCCGTGCGCTTGCGAAAGCAGGGTCCGCTATCCGCCTGGCCATTGTCCAGACGCCGTTTCCGGTGGATCTGGAAGCCCAGATACGCACAGCCTATGACGCCCTCATGGCAAAGCACGGCGGATCCGCGGACCTTTCCTGGGCGGTGCGCTCGAGCGCCACCGCCGAGGACCTGCCGGACGCTTCCTTTGCCGGGCAGCAAGAGACCTTCCTCAACGTTCGAGGCATCGAGAACATCCTGGCGGCGGTCAAGGACGTCTTTGCCTCGCTCTACAACGACCGTGCCATCGCCTACCGTGTGCACCACAAGTTCGAACATCTTGATGTGGCCCTTTCGGCGGGGATCCAGCGGATGGTCCGTTCAGACGTGGGCGCATCCGGTGTCATGTTCACCATGGACACCGAGTCAGGCTTCAAGGGCGCGGTGTTTGTCACCTCCTCCTATGGTCTGGGCGAGGCCGTGGTCCAGGGGGCAGTGAATCCTGACGAGTTCTACGTCTACAAAGACGCGCTCAAAGCCGGCCGCCCGGCGATCCTCAAACGCGGTTTGGGCGACAAGGCGTTGACCATGGCCTACACGGACAGCGAAGAAGTCGGCCACACCATTGAATTGCTTGCCACCGATCCCCGCCTGCGCGGCCGTTTCAGCATCACGGACGACGACGTCCAGCAGCTGGCGCGCCACGCCATGGCGATCGAAGAACACTATGGCCGTCCCATGGACATCGAATGGGGCAAGGACGGCCTGGACGGCGAGCTGTATATCCTGCAGGCCCGGCCGGAAACGGTAGAGTCGCGCAAGTCCGCGGGCACGCTCTCGCGCTACCTGCTCGAAGGGACCGGCCCCGTGCTCGCCGAGGGCAGGGCCATCGGCCAGCGGATCGGCTCCGGACCTGTCCGCATCCTGGCCTCCATCGACCAGATGGCTGAATTCGAAACAGGGGACGTGCTGGTGGCTGACATGACCGATCCTGACTGGGAACCTATCATGAAGCGAGCCTCCGCGATCGTCACCAACCGCGGCGGGCGGACGTGCCACGCCGCGATCATCGCCCGGGAACTGGGCATTCCTGCGGTGGTGGGCACCGGCGATGCCAGCGTGGCACTGATCGAAGGCACCGACGTGACCGTATCTTGCGCCGAAGGCGAAGCCGGTTTCATCTACGGGGGCTTGCTGGAATTCCGCGTGGAGGAGACCGAGCTGGACAGCCTGCCGGAAGCCCCCGTCAAGGTCATGATGAACGTCGGAACCCCCGAACAGGCATTTACCTTCGCGCAAGTGCCCAACCACGGTGTAGGGCTGGCCCGGCTGGAGTTCATCATCAACCGGCAAATCGGCATCCACCCCAAGGCCCTTTTGAATCTTGCAGACCAGCCCGACGACGTTGCCGAGATCATCAACGAGCGGATCGCCGCCTACGACGGCCCGCTGGACTACTATGTCAAACGGCTGGCAGAAGGGGTCGCAACAATTGCCGCGGCGTTCGCCCCGCACCCGGTGATCGTGCGAATGTCAGATTTCAAATCCAACGAGTACGCGAACCTCATTGGCGGGCCGGCCTATGAGCCGCATGAGGAAAACCCGATGATCGGCTTCAGGGGCGCTTCGCGCTACCTCGAACCATCATTCAGGGACTGCTTCGACCTGGAGTGCCAAGCACTGGCCTATGTTCGCAATGAGATGGGCCTGAGCAATGTCAAGCTCATGATCCCCTTCGTCCGCACACTGGAGGAAGGGCAGGGAGTCATCGACCTACTGGCCGAGAACGGTCTTCGCCGCGGGGAAAACGGCCTGGAAGTGGTGATGATGTGCGAGCTGCCCTCCAACGCCCTGCTGGCCGATGAGTTCCTGGACATTTTTGACGGCTTCTCCATCGGCTCGAACGACCTGACCCAACTCACCCTCGGCCTGGACCGTGACTCTGCCATTGTCGCGGCCAGCTTTGACGAAAGAAACGCCGCCGTCAAGAAACTCCTGAGCATGGCCATCCGGGCATGCAAGGCCAAGGGCAAATATGTGGGCATCTGCGGGCAGGGCCCCAGCGACCACCTCGACCTCGCCGAGTGGCTGGTCGGTGAGGGCATCGACTCCATCTCGCTGAACCCGGACACGGTTGTCGACACATGGCTCCAACTCGCGGCCCTGCCAACCGCTCGGTAAATCTTACAAACCGAGAACGGTCATTCTTCGCCCACCGCTTCGGCGATACGTTGGTGGCTGCCAGCGCCGGACAGCGGCGCAGTCGATAGATTTGGAGTCCATTATGTTTTAACTTCTTGGTCAGGTCGCAGTCGTTACCGGGTCCGCAGCGGGGATCGGCCGGGGGATCGCTGAGGCGCTGCACGGTGCCGGCGCCCAGGTGGTCATCGCCGACATTGACGTCGCCCGTGGCAAGGCGACGGCCGGAGAGCTGGGTGCCGCATTCGAGGAGGTTGACGTCACCTCGCGGGAAGCCTGCGCGGAGATGGTCTCCAGAGTCGTCGATCGTTTCGGCAGGCTCGATGTGTTGTGCTCGAACACTGGGATCTTCCCACAAGCCACGATCGCGGAAATGACCGAAGCGCAATGGGACCGGGTGATGGATGTCAACCTCAAGGGCACCTTCTTTATGGTCCAGGCAGCGCTTGGACCCATGCAGGAACAGAAATACGGCCGGATTGTCATCACGTCCTCGATTACCGGATCCATCACTGGATTTCCTGGCTGGGCACACTACGGCGCAAGCAAGGCCGGCCAGCAGGGATTCATGCGAAGCGCCGCATTGGAATGCGCAGGCGACGGCGTGACGATTAACGCCGTCCTGCCGGGAAACGTTCTCACCGATGGGCTCAGGGCCCAAGGCGAGGACTATCTGCGCACCATGGCGGCCAGCGTACCGATGAACAGCCTGGGGGAGCCAAAGGACATCGGCCATGCCGCTTGCTTTCTGGCCTCCAGGGAAGCGCGATACATCACCGGCCAGACACTGATCGTCGACGGCGGGCAGATCATTCCTGAATCGCTTGAGGCACTCGTTTAGCACTTCCGATACATCTTTTCGAAGGTCCCAATGAGGTAACCTTCAGTTCACTGCATGCGGTGAACTGAAGGTTGCCATTCTCGTTAATAAGGGCCCCGTCATTGCCCGACCGGTCCAGCCCATTACATAAGCCGATTACCGGCGTAGTCTGGCCGTGAGTAGTCGTTGATTGAAACCTGCCACACCCTGCAACATCTCCACCGAAGCCTGTCCCGCCGACTCAAAGCACCCATAGCGGGTGACCGGTCTTCGCCGACGTTCTCGGTTCTTGAAACTCGGCGCCACCGATAAGTTAAGGATCCATTCTCATTATTTGAGAGTCCGGAGTGCGTGTGAACGGTCCGGCCCTTAGCGTTGAATGTAGCTTGCATCACATTATCAAGCTCTGGTTCGGGACGCGGGTCCCGCTTTTGCACAGGAGATGCCATGTCGTCAGACAACAGCACGCCAGCCGGGAAGGGCGTCGCACCTTCCGGCGCTGAGCCGGGGAAGCAGGTGCACCGGCTCAAGGCCAATTCGATAGGCCTCATCGGTGTTTTGTTCCTTTCGGTGGCCACGGCCGCCCCCATCACCGCCATGGTTGGCAACGTTCCGATCGCTATTGGATTCGGCAATGGTGCCGGCGCCCCAGCGGGGTACATGGTCGCAACCATCGTTCTTGGCCTTTTCGCCATCGGCTACGCCACCATGGCAAAGCACATCACCTCCACGGGCGCCTTCTACGGCTTCGTCTCCCAAGGTCTGGGCCGCATCCCCGGTTTGGTCGGCGGCCTGCTCACGTCCCTGGCATATATTGTTTTTGAAGCGGCACTGGTCGGGATCTTCGGATACTTCGGCAACCAGCTGTCCGTTAACTTGTTTCACGCCAATATCAGCTGGGTGTTCTTTTCCGTCGGCATGCTGGTGGTCAACGCCGTTTTGACCTACTTTGACCTCAGCCTCGCGGCGAAGGTCCTGGGCGTCTTCCTGGTCGCGGAGATCTTCATGCTGGCACTCCTGGCAGTAAGTGTCGTGGCCCATGGCGGCGGCCCGCAGGGCTGGTCCTGGGAATCCCTGAATCCGCTGAGCGCCTTCAAGAGTGTGACCGGGTCCTTCAAGAACCCGATGACCGGAACCACTGTGGCAGCCGCTGGCACCGCCGGCGTGGGACTGTTCTTCGCCTTCTGGTCCTGGGTGGGGTTTGAATCGACTGCCATGTACGGAGAAGAATCCAAGAACCCAAAGAAGATCATCCCGATCGCCATCATGACCTCGGTTCTCGGAATCGGCGTGTTCTACGTGCTGGTGTCCTGGCTGGCCATCGTGGGCACGGGACCGCAGAATGCGATCGCCCTCGCCCAGGACAGTACGACGGCGCCGTGGGTGTTCTTCGGCCCCGTCGAGAACAACATCGGCCACTGGGCCGTGGTCATGTTCCAGATCCTGCTGCTATCCGGATCATTCGCCTGCGGCATGGCCTTCCACAACTGCGCGGCACGCTACATCTACGCTCTTGGCCGGGAGGGGCATCTGCCCGGACTGGCGGAGACCATCGGCAGGACGCACCCGCGCCACGGATCCCCACACATCGCCGGCTTCCTGCAGACAGCTTTGGCCACCGCGATCGTCCTGTTCTTCTTCGCCACCGGCCGCGATCCCTACACGGGCCTGTACACGCTGATGGTGATACTTGGCACTGGAGCCATCCTCATCGTCCAGGCGATGGCGGCGTTCGCCGTTATCGGCTACTTCCACGGACGCAAGGAACATCCCGAAAGCGCGCACTGGTTCAAGACCCTGATGGCGCCCGGTCTCGGCGGGTTGGGCATGCTGTACGTGTGCTACCTGCTGCTGAAGAACGCGGCGTTTGCCGCCGGCAGCGCCGTTTCGGACCCCGTCTTCCTTGCCATCCCTTACATCATCGGTGCTTTCGTTCTTGCCGGTTTGGGCCTTGGATACTGGCTGCGCGCCAAGCGACCCGAGATTTACGCCCAGGTCGGACGCGTCACCCTCGAAGACACGGAACAGCAACTGCCTCACGTGTTCTCCGAACACTCCCTCCTCCTGGAAAAGGACTAAGTCATGTCAACGCAAATATCTGAAAGTGAAACAGTGAACTCCATGAATGCCGTCGACCATCCGCTCGGAAACCTCACAGTCCAGGAGATGGAGTCGTTGCGCGCCATCATCGCCGACGCCGGCCTGCTCAAGGACTCGACCCGGTTCGTTCACGCCGGCCTCGAAGAACCCCACAAGAATGAAGTCCTGGCCTTCCAGCCCGGTGACGCAGTTCGGCGCTGGTCGCGGGTGGTCCTGATCGACCTGGCGGACGGCACCTCCCAGGATGTCATTGTCGACATCAGCGGCTCCGCCATCGTCGCGGTCAAGGACATCGCCCCGGAGGACGGACAGGTGGCCATCCTCGATGAGGAGTTCGAGCTCATCGGCCCGATCATCCAAGCCGATCCCGGCTTTCAGGCCGCCATCAAAAAGCGCGGCATCGATCCCGCCAAGGTCATTTCCATCCCGCTCTCTGCCGGCCACTACGGCCTTGAGGGCGAAACCAACCACCGTATCGCCAGGTCCCTGTTTTTCATGCAGGACCACCCGAAAGATGCCTGCTGGGCCCACCCCGTCGACGGTCTTTGCGCCTACGTGGACATGACCGAGGGCCGGGTCATCAAGCTCGTCGACTTCATGGACCTGCCCGTCCCGGCCGAGGCCGGCAACTACGACGATCCCGATTTCCGCGGCCCCGAGCGCACCAGCCTGAAGCCGCTGGAAATTATCCAGCCCGAGGGCCCCTCCTACCAGGTCGACGGCGAGGTGGTCACCTGGGAAAACTGGAAGTTCCGGATCGGCTTCGACGCACGCGAGGGACTGATCCTCCGCCAGCTCTCCTTCAAGGACAAGGAAAAGGAGCGCCCGATCATCTACCGCGCCTCCATCGCGGAAATGGTGGTCCCGTACGCCGATCCCAGCCCTGTCCGGTTCTGGCAAAACTATTTTGACACCGGCGAGTACATGTTCGCCCGCTACACCAACAGCCTTGAACTGGGCTGCGACTGCGTCGGCGAAATCAAGTACTTCGACGGCGTCATCATGGACGAACAAGGCCGGCCGAAGACCATCAAGAACGCCATCTGCATGCACGAGGAAGACTACGGAATCCTCTGGAAGCACTCCGACTTCGTGACCGGTTCAAACGAGACCCGACGCCAACGCCGCCTGGTGATCTCCTTCTTCACCACGGTGGGGAACTACGACTACGGCTTCTTCTGGTACCTCTACCTCGACGGCACCATCGAATGCGAATCAAAGCTGACGGGCATCTTGTTCACGTCCTCCTACCGGGGCAAGGACTACCCCTACGCGAACGAGGTGGCCCCCGGCCTGGGCGCCCCCTACCACCAGCACCTGTTCTCGGCACGACTTGACATGATGGTGGATGGCACCAAAAACACTGTCAAGGAAGTGGAGGCCCGGCGGGTTCCCGTCGGTCCCGGCAACGAACACGGAAACGCCTTCACCAACGCGGCCACGACGATCAAGAGCGAGTCCGAGGGCGGCCGCATGGCCGACGCCAGCGTGGGGCGGACCTGGCACATCACGAACCCGGGCAGCCTGAACCGTTTCGGTGATCCGGTCTCCTATGTGCTCTATCCGGAGCAGAACCCGATCCTGCTAGCGGACGAGAGCGCTTCCGTCACCAAACGTGCAGGATTCACCACCAAGCAGCTGTGGGTCACCCAATATGACCCGGCCGAACGCTACTCGGCCGGCGACTTCCCGAACCAGCACAGCGGCGGCGGCGGGATCCCCGAGTTCCAAAAAGCCAACCGTTCCCTTGAAAACGAGGACGTGGTCCTGTGGCACACGTTCGGACCGACCCACTTCCCGCGGCCGGAGGACTGGCCGGTCATGCCGGTGGACTACGCAAAGTTCACGCTGAAGCCGCACGGCTTCTTTGACCGCAACCCAACCCTGGACGTGCCGGCGTCGGCCTCGCACTGCAAGACGGAGCCCGAGTCCGACGGAGACGGGCATTCATGTCACTAATGACAACTGCTGCGGCCATACTCACGATCGTGGGTATGGCCGCAGCCGTCGGACGACGGCGCTGCTCCCGCTACCTGTCGGGTACGGCCGTGGTGATCGGTGCGATCATGCTCGCGGTGCTCCTGGTTCCGGGATTTTCGAACTTCGAAGCTGCCGCCGCGACGTTCGCCCTTTTGGTGCCGGTGGTGGCGGTTCCCCTCTGGGCCCGTGTGAAGACCCGGCCAACTCTTTCGGGGTGGCAGGGGTCGGCCGCGGGATTGGCGATTGTTGATACAGGGTTTATGGCGCTGGCACTGTTCTTGATGCCGGCACATCAAGGCAGCCAACCGCTGGCCGCATCCGCCGCAGCGATGAGTGGCATGTCCGGCCACATGTCCCAGATGCCCGTGGGCGGGGGAGTCATGGGCGCATTTGTCCTCCTTGGCTGGGCCGCTTGTGCCGCCGCCGTCGTTCTACCGGCCATGCGTCGGCACGGAACTGGATTTGTTCCGCATGCAAGCTGCTCGGCTTGCATGATCCTGGCGATGGCCGTCATGGCCCTATGACACCGGTGGGTGGCACTGGGTCCTTTGCGCGCATAATTAAGACAGACGACAACTAGTGGAGATTGGTGCAGTGTGACACTTCAATCAGTGGCGGAGCGTCCGGAGGAGCTTGATGAAAAATCATCGCCCTTGGAAAAGACATTTGCCGTGCTCGAATTCGTGGCCGAACGTGGCGGGGCCACGGCAAAAGAGGTCTCGGATGCCTTGGGTTACCCCATGCCCAGCGTGTACCGGCTTGCGAAAGCCCTGGTCCAGACCGGATACCTGGTCCATCTGAAGGATCAGAGCCGATTTGAACTCGGCTACAAGCCCCACCAGCTGGCCGTGTCCCTCCACCGCCAGATCGGTGTTCCATCCGCAGTCAAGGCTGCCATTGTCGATCTTCACCAACGGGTGGCTATGGCCGCCTATTTCGCCGTCTATCGAGGCGCCGACGTCGTGGTTGCCTACGTCGTTGATTCCCCCGAGCACCCACGGCTGCAGCCGCTCAGCTTCGGGTTCCACGAGGCGGCCCATGCCACGGCATTTGGCAAAATCATGCTGGCCGGAATGAACGAACAGCAGCGGGACCAGTACCTGTCCGTTCACGGAACAATGCCATTGCTGGAGAATACGATCACGGATCTAAATGTGTTGTCGGAGCATCTGGAGACGGTGATGATCGATGGCATCGCCTGGGAACATGAGGAATTTGTACCCGGAAAAACGTGTTCGGCCGTAGGAGTACACAACGGTGCCGGCATGATCGTCGGCTCGGTGGCGGTAAGCGCTGACAGCGGCTTCATGGCCGGCCGCGAACGAGATGTCGAGTTGGCGCTCCGGGATACTGCCAACAAGGTCAGCAAATACTTCCGAACGGGGCGCTGACGCGAGGGATAGCTGATCGGAGCAAGAACCACCAGGTAAGGCCGCCAACAAATTTTGTCGGTGGCCTTACCTTTTTTGACGATGCATAAGGTA
>JBAUMA010000247.1:0-2363 GCA_049578485.1 Specibacter sp. | reverse complement strand
CAACGACACCGACCAGGGCCAGGGCAACTCCAACCTGGCACGCACCGCCCAGGCCAAGGCCCTGCTGGCATTCTCCAACGCCCAGCAGACGGCCCAGGGCACCGACAAGGTCATGCTGATGGGCGACTTCAACGCCTACCTGCACGAAGACCCCATCAACGTCCTGACCTCCGCCGGCTACGTCGACCAGGACACCAAGACCACCAAGCACTCCTACGCCTACGGCGGCATGGTCGGTTCCCTGGACCACATCCTGGCCTCACCCGGCGCCGAAAAACTGGTCACGGGCGTGGACATCTGGAACATCAACTCGGCCGAATCCATCGCCATGGGCTACAGCCGCTACAACAACAACGTCACCGACTTCTACGACTCCTCCGCGTTCTCCGCCTCCGACCACGACCCCGTGGTAGTGGGCCTGAACATGGCGGCGGCAGCCGGAAGCACCCAGGAAGTCAACCTGTTGAACATCAATGACTTCCACGGCCGCATCGACTCCAACACGGTCAAATTTGCCGGCACGGTGGAGAAGCTGCGCGCAGCCTCGGGCGACGCCAACACGGCGTTTCTGTCTGCCGGCGACAACATCGGGGCGAGCCTGTTCGCCTCGGCATCCCAGGACGACAAGCCCACCATCGACGTCTTGAACGCCCTCGGCCTGCAGGCCTCCGCCGTGGGCAACCACGAGTTCGACAAGGGTTACGCCGACCTGGACGGTCGTGTCCGCACAGCCGCCGAGTGGGACTACCTGGGCGCCAACGTGTACGCCAAGGGCACCACCACACCGGTGCTTGACGAGTACAAGATCATCAATGTCAACGGTGTGAAGGTGGCCGTTATCGGCGCCATCACGCAAGAGACCCCGACGCTGGTGACCCCGTCCGGCATTTCCACACTGGACTTCGGAGACCCTGTCACGGCCGTGAACCGCGTGGCCAAGAAGATCACCGACGGCAAGCTGGCCGACGTCATTGTGGCCGAATACCATGAAGGCGCCGGAGCCGGCACCCCCGACGGCGCAACCCTGGACCAGGAACTTGCCGCCGGCGGTGCGTTTGCCGAGATCGTCAACAAGACCTCACCGTCCGTCAACGCCATCTTCACGGGCCACACCCACAAGCAGTACGCGTGGGACGCACCGATCCCCGGTGTAGCAGCCGACGCCGCACTCAAGACCCGCCCCGTGCTCCAGACCGGAAGCTACGGCGAGTATGTCGGCCAGATCCAGCTTTCGGTGGATGCAACGACGCACGCGGTGAAGTCCTACACACAGCGCAACGTGGCCCGTTCCACGGAGGCCGATGCCACGCTGGTCAGCAGCTACCCGCGCGTTGCCGCCGTCAAGACCATCGCGGACAAGGCACTTTCCGACGCCAAGGTGGCCGGCAGTGTGCCTGTCGGCAAGATCTCCGCCGACATCACCACGGCCCAGACGGTTGACCCGGTCACGGGCGCTTACAACCGCGACGACCGCTCCAGCGAGTCCACCCTGGGCAACCTGGTGGGCAACGCACTCCTGGACGCGCTCAAGTCCCAGCAGAGCGGCGGTGCCGAGATCGGCGTCGTCAACCCGGGCGGACTCCGCGCGGACCTGCTGTACAAGAACGCGGGCTTTGCCGACGGCGTGGTCACCTACGCCAACGCAAACGCCGTGCTGCCGTTTGTCAACAACCTGTGGACCACCACCCTCACGGGCGCCCAGGTGAAGACCATGCTGGAGCAGCAGTGGCAGACCAACGCGGACGGCAGCATTCCCAGCCGCCCGTTCCTGAACCTTGGACTGTCCGCCAACATGGACTACACGTACGATTCCACCCGCAAAATGGGCGACCACATCACCTCGGTCACCATCAACGGCGCACCGCTGGACATGGCCCGCGGCTACCGCGTGGGCACGTTCAGCTTCCTGGCAACGGGCGGGGACAACTTCCGCATCTTCACCCAGGGAACCAATACCAAGGACTCCGGCCTCATTGACCGCGATGCCTGGATCAAGTACTTGGGCGCGAAGTCGGCCGTGGCTCCCATTGCACCGGACTTTGCACGCCGCGGCGTGGAGGTCATTGGCAATCCGGCCACGGTGGATGCCAAGGGCAAAGTCAGCTTCCAGCTCAACAAGCTGGATCTGACCTCCCTGGGCAGCCCCAAGAACACCTCCGTCAAGGTCGAGTTCACCGACAGCAAGGGCAAGCGCACCGTGGTCGACACGGTGGGCGTGACGAACGGCTCCGCCAAGGTGCAGTTCTCGCTGCCGGCCGATGCCCGTACCTCCGGCACGATCGTCATCAAGGCCGCCCCGAGCGGCACGACGGTGACACTGCCGGTCAACATCACCAACCCGAACGAGCAGTGCAAGCCCAACC
>JBAUMA010000246.1:0-1810 GCA_049578485.1 Specibacter sp. | reverse complement strand
TGCATGCCGCGTCGCTGGGCCTGACGGCGGCCCGGCCGGTGGCCGGCGTGCTGGTGTCGATGGTCCCCCTGGTGGTGATGCCGCTGGTCTCCAACCCCATCGGGGCTGCGCCCATGCCGTTCAGCGTAGTGGCCATGGTGACCCAGGTCTTGGTGATCTGCGTTGCCGGCCTGCGCAGCCACTGGATGCTGGCCGCCTCGGCCTGGCTGCTCAGCGTGGGCGTTGGGGTGATTTCCAACTATGTGACCATGCCCCACGGCCAGTCCGAGGGCGCCCAAATCAACGTGGTCATCTTTGCCTCCGTCTCCGGCGGGCTCATGGTAGCCGCCGTCGTGGCCCAGCAGTGGCAGCACCTGCGCGCCGAACTGGCGGCCGAACGCTCCGTCAGCGCAGAGGAGCAGTCCCGGCGCCGGCTGGCCGAGGAACGCACCCGGATCGCCCGGGAACTGCATGACGTGGTGGCCCACGGCATGTCCGTCGTGGTGGTCCAGGCGACCACCGCCGCCTACCGGCACCCCGGCCTCAGCGACGATCTCAAACAGGAATTTGATGACATCGCCGCCAATTCACGGCGTGCCATGACGGAAATGCGCAGCATGCTGGGCTCGTTGCGCAGTTCCGGCGACGGCCGCCAAATGGGCCCGCAGCCCGGCTTTTCCGACCTGCCCGGGTTGCTGGCTTCGGCCCGCACCGCCGGGGTGGTGGTTCCGGAACCGGACCTGGCCGGCGTCGACCTTGACGGGGTGGGCGAGGTGATTGCCCTGACCGCGTACAGGATTGTCCAGGAGGCGCTGAGCAACGTGATCCGGCATGCTCCCGGTGCCACGGCAACCATTGCGCTGAACACGGCCAACAACCGCCTTGAAGTCTCGGTGGTCAATTCACCGTCGGCCATTGGGGCGGTCATGGCGCAGTTGGACCGGGGCGCCCATGTGGGCCAGGGGCTGATCGGCATGCGTGAGCGGGCCGCCATTGTGGGCGGCTCCGTCATGTGTACCCCGACGCCGAATGGCGGCTTCTCCGTGGAGGCATCACTGCCGTTGATCAGTGTTGGCAAGTCACGCAATGGGAGGGCCTGAGATGTCGATCCGGGTGTTGGTGGTGGATGACCAGGCCATGGTCCGTGAAGGGTTTGCCGCGTTGCTCGGCGCCCAGCCGGATATCGACGTGGTGGGGCAGGCCGAGAACGGGGCCAGGGGCGTGGAAATGGCTGCCGAGCAGCACCCCGATGTGGTGCTCATGGACGTGCGCATGCCCGTCATGGACGGCTTGGAAGCCGCCCGACTGATCCTGGCCGGCGCCCCGGACGGGAAGCCGCCCATCCATGTGTTGATGCTGACGACCTTCGACGTGGACGACTACGTCCACGACGCCCTGCGCCTGGGGGTCAGCGGCTTCCTCCTCAAGGACGCCCTGGCCGAGGAACTCGTGGCGGCCGTGCGCATTGTTGCCGGGGGAGAGGCGCTGCTGGCACCGTCCGTGACGAAACGGCTCATAGAACAATTCGCCACAGCCGGCGCCCGCCCGGCCCCATCCCGCGAGCGGTTGGACGGGTTGACCGAGCGCGAACTTGAGGTCATGACGTTGGTGGGGCGCGGTCTGTCCAATCAGGAGATCGCCGCAGAACTGTTCATTGCCCAGCAAACCGTCAAGACGCACGTCAGCAAGATCCTGGCCAAGCTGGGGCTCCGGGACCGCGTGCAAATGGTGGTGCTCGCCTACGACACCGGGCTGGTGGAACCGGGCGGGTAGCGACCGGTCACGGCCGGGCCAAAAGAGACGGCGTTCGCGGTTAAGGACGGCGTTCTAA
>JBAUMA010000245.1:0-1634 GCA_049578485.1 Specibacter sp. | reverse complement strand
GTTCAGGCCTGCCAGCCGCCGTCAGCGGTTGGGCGAGGAAGATCAGTGCTGGTTGCCAACGAAGCAGAGGCCGGAGGCCAGCAGCGGGAGGATAGTGACAGCAGCCTTGCCGTCCCGCACCTGGCCGACGACGCATTCCTTGGCCACGGGTGCTGCGGCCTCAATGGCGTCGACCGCAAGGCCGGTGGGCGTTCTGTCGATGGAGACCTCCACCTTGTCCTTCACGGCACCAGCTTCGACCATCGCGGCCAACATCTGCTCCCGGTTCGGTGAACTGCTGTTGCTGCCAAGTTTGTTCAGTGACGCCTTGACCTTCTCGGCCATCAGCTCCCCCGCTGTAGGCGGCTGGGCCGGCTTTGCGGACGTCTTGGACGCTCCGGCGGTAGAAGCGCTCGTGGCCTCAGTAGTCGACCCTGTTTCGGCGTCTGCGCCGGAATTGCCCGACGGAAGCATCGAACACCCCGACACAGCCAGAGTTGCCGCCAGCACTATGGACGCAGCAGCCATGCGCATACGACGGCGGGCAGGCTGCAAGGTCGGGTGGGGCGTCAGCTTGTCCGGGGTCACTCGGCCATTCTGCCATGGCGGGATCGTGTGCCAGGAACGGGCTTTAGAACGGGGCGCCGTCCTTGACCAGTTCGCCCGTTCTTTTGTTCGCCGTTTCGCCGTCCTCCATCCCGTTGTCGCCGTCAAAGTCGTCGTCGTCCCGCGCCTCACCGGAGTCAAGGTCACCCTTTTCCGGTCGCGTGTCATTCAGTCCGTCGGGATCGGTGTCCTCACTGTCGTCGTTGCCTGCTGCGGCCATGTAGTTGCCACCTGCCCCCGCATTGGTCCCAGAACCGTCGCTCTGGGCGCCGGCGTCGTACTGGTTTGCAGTGGAATCGCCGGTCTGGCGCAAGGCGCCTGTCCGGGCGTAGAAGACTGTGCCGAATTGCAGGTCGGCGCCGATGCTTTCGGCATCGATCTCCACGCTGATGCCGGGGTGCCCGTCTTTTCGGATGTAGTTCACCAGGTGGAGCTTGCCGACGACGATGACACGGTCGCCTTTGTGGATGCTGGAGACGGCGTTCTGGGCGAGGGCACGGAAGACGTTGACGCGGAACCAGTTGGTGTCTCCGTCGCTCCAGACGTTGGTGACCGGGTCCTGACGGCGATGGGTTGAACCCATCCGGAAGTTGCCGACGACGAGGCCATTTGGGGTGGTTCGGGTTTCTACGGCCGAGCACACGAACCCTCGGATGGTGAGAAAGTTGGCCATGGAATTGCCTTTCGCTGGGCCGCTGCCGCGGCGTTGGTTTCGTAGTTCCAGCAAACGCCTGAAGAGGCGGGCGAACCAGTGGCGTCGGGCCGAATGTGGGCAAGTCAACCGGGTCCGGCCCCTGTGGAGGAGGAGATACGCCCGTAAACCTGATAATTTAGACAAGGCCCACTTCTGGCGGGCCGCGCCTCGGTAGCTCAGCGGATAGAGCAGGAGCCTTCTAATCTCTTGGTCGTGGGTTCAATTCCCGCCCGGGGCACCAAAAAGTGGCTCTGACCTGCGGATATGTTCCGCGGGTCAGAGGCATTTAAGGCCCAAAACGGCCCAAGTCACGTTTTACTCACGTTTTTGAACGAAAAGTTAGTCACGTTTTTGG
>JBAUMA010000244.1:0-5362 GCA_049578485.1 Specibacter sp. | reverse complement strand
CTCCAGGCCTCGGCCCCCGTGTCGCTGCCCGCCAGGACGCCCGCCCAGTTGCTTGCCCTAATGGCCGCCAGCGACGTCTCGGAACTCTCCGGCACCCTTGAACAAAGCGTTGACCTCGGCCTGCCGCAGCTGCCGACAGGCGGACCGGCACCGTCGTCGACCGCCGGCATGGACCAGCTACTCGGACTCCTGACGTCGCCGCATACCGTGCGGATCTACCTCGACGGCGCAACGAACCAGCGCGTGCAGGTCCTGGACAGGCTCGCCGAGCGGGACGTCGTGCGCCACGGCAACACCGTGTGGACCTACGACTCTGCCACCAACACGGCCACCCAACTGACCCTGCCAACGCCGTCGGTGCCCTACGCCACGGCGCCCAACGTGAAGATGCCCGGCTACATGGGTCCCGACACCCCTCCGCTGACTCCCAAGACGCCTGAGGGTTACGCTGGGTCCGTAGTGCCTACGCCGGCCCAGCTGGCGGCGAAATTCCTGGCAAATCTGACCCCGTCCACACAGGTGGCCTCGGGGCCCGACACCAAGGTGGCCGGCCGCGACGCGTATGAGCTGGTCCTCATGCCGCGCACGTCCGACACCTTGGTTGGCAACGTCACCATCGCCATCGACGCCGCCACCGGACTGCCGCTGAGTGTCTCGGTGCAGGCGAAGGGCAGCGACAAGGCAGCGTTCGCGGTCGCCTTCAGCCAGCTGAAACTGGCTGCCCCGCCGGCGTCGATGTTCACCTTCACCCCACCGCCGGGCGCCACCGTCACGAAGGCGACGCTTCCGGTGCATGCCGTGCCGGTCAAGCAGCTGCCCGGCGCATTGCCCGGCGCCCTGCCCATGACGCCGATCGGCCCTGTACCCCCAGCCGCCCCCACGACGTCGGGCACCGGCTGGGCCACCATTGTTGAGGCACCAGCGGGAACCGTCCCGGCGTCGCTCCTGTCCTCGCCCCAGCTGGCGCAAATGTTGCAAAGCGTCGCGGGCGGGCATGCCTTGACAACGTCCTTGTTCACCGCCCTTGTCACCACCGACGGCCATCTGTATGTCGGGGCCGTGCCGCTGTCCGCGTTGCAGGCTGCGGCGGCCGGCAGGTGAGCGGCACACCCGCCATAGAAACGCACGGCCTCACCAAACGCTTTGGCGCGCAAACCGCCGTCGCCAATCTTGACTTGAGCGTGCCGGCAGGGGCGGTCTTTGGGTTTCTGGGGCCCAACGGATCCGGCAAGACCACCACCATCCGCATGCTGCTGGGCCTGGCGGCGGCCAGCAGCGGCACGGCGTCGGTGCTGGGCAGTCCCATGCCGCGCGAACTGGACACCGTGCTACCCCGGGTGGGGGCGCTGGTGGAGGGGCCGGCGTTCTACCCATTTCTCTCAGGCCGGGCCAACCTCCGACGGCTCGACAGCGCCGACCCGCACGCGTCGTCGTCGACCCGTTTCGCCCGGGTGGCGGAGGCGCTGGAACGCGTTGGCCTGACGGCGGCCGCCGGCAAGAAGGTGAAGGCATACTCCCTGGGCATGAAGCAGCGGCTGGGCCTGGCCAACGCGCTGTTGCGGCCCCGGGAGCTCCTAATGCTGGATGAGCCCACCAACGGCCTGGACCCGCAGGGCACCCGCGAGGTGCGCCATCTTGTCCGCTCGCTTGCCGCCGAGGGAACCACGGTATTTGTCTCCAGCCACCTGCTGGCCGAGGTGGAACAGATTTGCACGCACGCGGCCGTCATGAGCGCCGGGAATCTGGTGGCCCAGGGGACGCTGGCGGATTTGCGTGCCGAGGGCCAGTCGCGGGCCACTGTGCTGACGCCCGACGCGGTGACCGCCCGTGACGTTCTGGCCCGCCTGGGGCTGGTCCCCGACTCTGTTGGGGTGGCCGACACCGTGACTGCGGGGATGCCGGTCGACTTCCTGGCACCCGAGGACATTGTGGATGCACTGGTTGGGGGAGGCGTGCGAGTCCGCGGGTTTAGCGTCGACGCCGGCAGCCTGGAGGACAGGTTCGTGGAACTCACGGGGGAGGGGTTCGACGTTGCCCAGTGAATCGGATGACGCAGCTGGGGCGGTTGGAGCGTTGGCCGTCTCGCGAGGGCGGCGTTCGGTGTGGCCGCTGCTGGCCTCGGAAATCTCCGTCATGTTCCGGCGCCGCCGCACGTGGGCCATGCTGGCGGCACTGGCCGCAGTGCCGGTGCTGATCGCGGTTGCCGTAAAGCTGACGAGCTCCAAGAAGTCGGGAGAAGGGCCGGCGTTCCTGGACAGGATCACCGAAAATGGACTGTTCGTGGTCCTGACGGCACTGGTGCTGTGTACCCCGTTGTTCCTGCCGTTGACGGTGGGCGTGGTTTCCGGCGACACGATTGCCGGCGAGGCCGGGCAGGGAACGCTGCGCTACCTCTTGGTGGCGCCGGCCGGTCGGTTCCGGTTGCTGGTGGTGAAATATGTGGGCGCCGCCGTTTTCGCAGTGGCCGCCACTGCCGCCGTCGTGCTGGGGGGAACTGTGGCGGGGCTGTTGCTGTTTCCCGTCGGGGATGTGCCGCTGCTGTCCGGCGACGTGGTGGGTCCGTGGGTGGCGGAGGGCCGAATCCTGCTGGTGGGTGCGTATGTGTGCGTGTCGCTGTTGGGGCTTAGTGCCGTTGGCTTGTTCATTTCGACGCTGACCGATGTGCCGGTGGGCGCCATGGCCGCGACGGTTGTGCTGGCCATTGCCGCACAGGTGCTTGGGGCGCTGCCACAGCTGACCTGGTTGCACCCGTGGCTGTTTAGCAACTACTGGTTCGGGTTCGCCGATCTGCTCCGTCAACCCATCGAGTGGGGCTCCTTCGGCAACAACGCCTGGCTGCAGCTTGGATACGTGGCAGTGTTTGGGGCGCTGGCGTACGGGCGGTTTAGCACCAAGGACGTCCTGTCCTGACGGCTTCGCCTCAGCGCTGGTCTCCCGCGTCCACATCACCCTTGCGAACCCCCGTGCCCGCAGACAAGGATGAAGGGCATGAGTGAGCAACCTTCCCGATGGAGCATTGCCAGTATTTACCCCGATACGTGGGCCGATCCCGACGACGACCCGCTCAACAGCGACGGACCCAGCCCGGACGGTGAAGTGGCGACGCTCGCGGACTACCTGCAAAACTATCGCCTGACACTGATCATGAAGTGCGAGGGCCTCAACCCCGAGCAGCTGGCCCGGCGCTCGGTTCCGCCGTCAACCATGTCACTGCTGGGCCTGGTCCGCCACCTGGCAGAGGCGGAACGGGACTGGCGGAACCGGATCAGCGACGGCGAACCACTGCCCAAGATTTACGGCACGGCCGACGCGGACTTCGAGGAGGCGGCAGCCGAACAGGACGCGGTGGAGCAAGCCCTTGTCGCCCTGGCACGCGAGCAAGCCGCCACGGATGCCGCCCTTGCCTCCCATGCGGACCAGGGGGAGCGTTTGGGCAAGGACCGCATAGCCGTTCGCGAGCTGAACGTGCACAGAATTGAGGAATATGCCCGGCACTGCGGTCACGCCGATTTGCTGAGGGAATGCATTGACGGGCGGGTGGGACAGTGATGGATGTTGGCGTCGGTACGCCAGCTGAGCGCTACAACCCCGCGGGATCAGTATTAGCCCCGCACAAGATGACCGCCACTCGTTCGCCGGCGGCCGGCACGTACGCTCCGGAATGCAGGGCCGCATAGGCGGCCGCGGCGCCGTGTTCCACCGCGATCCGGTAGTTCTCCCACATGAAGGAACGGGCGGCGATGATGTCTTCGTCGCTGACCAGCACGCTACGCACACCGGTTCGGACGGCCACAGCGAAGCCGACGGCCCCAATCTGCCGCGCACCGAGAGAATCGGCGGCAATGCCCGAGACTGACACGTCCACGGGAGCTCCGGCGTCGAGCGCGGCATACAAAGTCGGCGCGTTGGCCGGCTCGACGGCGATCACCCTGGCCCGGCCCTCCACGGCAGCGGCGATGCCGGCCATGAGCCCGCCACCGCCCACGGCCACGATGATCGTGTCGAGGTCGCCCAGCTGCTCAAGGACCTCGGTGCCCACGGTTCCTGCACCGGCCGCAATTTCGGCCTGATCGTAGGCATGGCAATAGACGGCGCCCTTCTCGGCCGCGAACGCGATGGCGGCGTTGTAGGCCTCGGCGTATTCGGCACCCTTTTGGACCACGGTGGCTCCAGCGGCCTTGAGCTTCTTGACCTTCACTGCCGGGGCCGACTCCGGCACGAAGACGGTGGCCGGCACGCCGACGGCGGCTGCGGCGTGGGCGTTGGCCAGCCCCGCATTGCCGCCGGAAGCCACCACAATGCCGACAGCAGGGTCCAGTTCGCCGCGCTCCCGGCACGCCAAAACCCTATTGAACGCGCCGCGGGCCTTGAACGTGCCGGTGTGCTGCAGGAATTCGCACTTGAGCCACACCTGGCCGGGGGAGTGCGCGGCATCCAGCGCCACAATTGGGGTGTGGCGCACCCGCCCGGCAATGCGGGTGGCGGCCTGGTCAACGTCGGCAACAGTGATCATCAGGGTCTTTCTGAAGTGGGGCGAAGTTGCACCCACGCTACCGGCCGCGCCGTCGGAAATGCCACTACGGTCCGCGAGTCGCTCGGGTCTAGGCTGGAGCCATGAGCCACGAACCCACGCTGATCCACGAGCTGCCCACCATCACCATTCGCAAGGTGGTGGTCTCGGAGATGGCAAACAACGTTTACCTGCTCACTTCCAAGACCACCGGTGCCCAAATCCTCATTGACGCCGCCGACGACATGGCCGCCATCACCGCCCTGCTGGACAGCGCCAGGAACGACGCCGGCGCAACGCCGTCGGTGGAACTCATCGCCACCACCCACCAGCACTGGGACCATGTGCGCGCACTGAAAGCTGCGGTGACCCGCACCGGCGCCCCCACCGCGGCCGGCGCCGAGGACGCCGCCGGGATCCTGGCCGGAACAGGGGTAGACACGGCCCGGCTGCTGGGCCAGGGCGACGTGCTGGAAGTCGACGGGATTGAGGTGACCGCCATCCACCTGCGCGGACACACGCCCGGCTCCATCGCCTATGTCCTCCACGATGACGGCACCACCATCATCTTTAGCGGCGATTCCCTGTTCCCCGGCGGCGTGGGCAACACCGAAAAGGATCCGGCCCGCTTCACCTCCCTGCTCAACGACGTCGAAGCCCGGCTGTTTGGCCGTTTTGGCGACGACGCCGTGGTGCTGCCCGGACACGGCGACGCCACCACGCTGGGCGCCGAACGGCCCGCACTGCCACAATGGCGTGAGCGCGGCTGGTAGACACCCCACGCAGCAGTGCCAAAAGCCGTCTCGGTTAGGCTTGGGGCATGTACTTCATCGTTGTGAAATTCCAGGTCAA
>JBAUMA010000243.1:0-1758 GCA_049578485.1 Specibacter sp. | reverse complement strand
CATCGGAACCCTAAAGTCATTGCCGCCGTCCACGCCGAAACCTCCACCGGCGTCCGCTCCGACATCTCAGCCCTGGGCAAGCTCAAGGGCGACGCCCTGCTCATCACCGACGCTGTCACCTCCATCGGCGGGCTGGAACTGCTCGCCGACGACTGGGGCATAGACGTCGGCTACGCCGGCACGCAAAAATGCCTCGGCGTGGCACCGGGCCTGTCCCCCTTCACCATCTCGGACGCCGCATTCGAGCGCCGCATCAAGGACCCCCAGTCCTGGTACCTGGACATCGGCCTGCTCGGCGGCTATGTTGGCGCGGCCAGCGGCAGCAAGCGGACCTATCACCACACAGCCCCGGTCGCCATGATCGCCAGCCTCGAGGCCGGTGTGACCCGCGTCCTCAATGAAGGGCTCGACGCCGTCCAGGCACGTCACGCCGCGGCCGGCCGTGCGCTGCAAAACGGTTTGCAGGAGATGGGCCTGGAACTGTTCGCCGCCGAAGGCTCTCGTTTGCCCAGCCTGACCACCGTGTGGGTACCGGAAGGCGTGGACTCTGCCGCCGTCCGCGCGTATTTGCTGAAGCATTTCAGCATCGAAATCGGTGCCGGGGTCGGCCAGTTCGCCTCCACCGTGTGGCGAATCGGCATGATGGGGCCGAACGCCAACCCGGCCTCCGTGATGCTGGTGCTTGGCGCCTTGCGAGAAGCCATCGAGAGGGCCTGACCATCCCGGGGCTGCGATGAGGCGGGGAGCCTGGCGAGCGGCCGGCGTCGTGCTTGGCACTGATAATTTCGCCCAACCGGGACTATGGTGTGGGTATGAGCAAGCACCCAGAACGTGATGCAGACCCGAGCGGCGACACCAGCGCACGCGACCCCCTGGCGGAGGTCTACACGGAACTCGTGACGCCGGACATCGCCGAAATCAACGACCACGCCGCCACCTTGGCCGAGGAGAGCGAAACCGAGCCCGAGAACTTGTAGGCCGCCGTCAGTCATCTCCCTTGGAGGTGATTCCCTCCTTGATTTTCGCTACGGCGAATCCCCATGCCTGGCTGGCGGTGGTCTTGGGCGGAACGGAGACCTCATCGGGGTTTGTCACTACGTCCAGCACTACGGGTCCTGGATGGTTCATGGCCTCTTGAACTGCCGCGTCCAGGCCATCGGCTTCCTCCACCCGGATGCCGTGGAGTCCACAGGCCCGGCCCACTTGCGCCAAATCCGGGTTGTGCAAGATGGTGCCGAATTCCGGCAGGCCGCCCTGCTCCTGTTCAAGTTTGACCATGCCCAGCCGGCCGTTGTTGAACACGACTAATTTCACCGGCAGCTGGTAGGCCACCGCCGTGAGGAGATCGCCCAGCAACATGGTCAAACCGCCGTCCCCGCAAAAGGCCACCACGGGCCTGTCCCGGTCAATGGCGGATGCGCCGAGCGCCTGCGGCATCGCGTTGGCCATGGAGCCCAGGTTGTAGGAGCCCAGCAGGCGCCGCTTCCCGCGCATGGTGACATAGCGGGCCAGCCACACCGTGGACATGCCGGTGTCCGAGGTGAAGATCGCGTCCTCGGATGCGTGCCGGTCTACGGCAGCCGCCAGGGCTTCGGGGCGGATCATCTCCCCCGGGTTGTCCACCAAGGTGCGCACCCGCCCCGCCACGGTGGCGTCATAGTTGGGGTTTGCCAGTTTCAGATGCCGTTGCGTCCAAGACTTGTATTTGTCCTGTGCCGTCAGCAAGTGGGACTGGTCCGATTTGGCCTTCAGCAGGGG
>JBAUMA010000242.1:0-4841 GCA_049578485.1 Specibacter sp. | reverse complement strand
TCTCTTGTATACCAAAGCTTGGCCGGGGCTGCCCCATCGGGCGGCCATTGCCAGGCAGAAATACGCTTGTGTGACCTTAGTGAGGGAGGTCTTGGTGGACGCGGAGCGGTTCTGATCCCCGCCGCCGGAACCGCCGCAGCGTTGATGCCGGTAGCGCGGCGACGACGATCGCGGCCAGCGTAAGGAAGGTTCCCACCACGGTCTGTGGATAGACGGCGCTGCCGGCCACCGGCACCAGCCAGTCCATCAGCAGCGCGCCAATCAGCTGCCCGGCGATCATGCCCAGGCCCGTCAACAACACGCCGATGCGCCGGATCAGCAGTGCGCTCAGGATCAGGTTGATGCATCCCAATACGCCGCCCACGTACAGGAACGGCTCGGGCGGCAGCGTCGGCAGCCCTCCCGTGAAGGCCAGTTTCAACCCCCAGATGAGGGCGATCGCCACGCTGCCGACCACATAGTTCATCAAGGTCCCGGGCACCGGTGAACGAACCTGCACTGCGATCCTGCCGTTCATGGCGTGTTGGAAACTCATCAGCACACCGGCCAAGGCAATCAGGGCGAGGGGAATCAGCATGCCCGCCGGGTCCGCCACGGCGGCGAGCCGGGGTGACACCGCCCAGAACACGGCGCCCACCATGAGGAACCCACCCAGCACCCGCAGCAGGGTGATGGCCCGTTTTCCGGCCGGTCCCAGTCCAATCCTGTCAACCGCCAGGCCGCTGATCGTCTGGCCGGTCACCACCGCCACGGTGTAGAGGGCCAGGCCGACACCTGGCACAAAACTGGTCTGCGCAAAGATAAAGTACGCACCCACCAAGCCGGCTGCGCAGAAGTACCAGGGAATGGTTCCCCGTCGGGTGCCGGCGACGAGTTCCACAAAGCCGGCGCGGCCGCTGGGCAGGGCCAGGGTGGCGATGGACATGACCAGCGCGGCGCCGGTGAAACTAAACAGCCCCGCCAGCAGCGGGTCCGCCAACTGATGTCCCAGCTCACCGTTGATCCTGGCCTGCAACGGCAAGGTCAGGCCCGCGGCGATGGCGAGCGGAATGCCTGCGACCGAGCGGTTGTAGCTCACCTATTTAGCCCTAGAGCCGGGTGTCGAAGGAATCGCAGAAGACGTTCTCATTGAATGTGCCCTGGAATTCCGAAAGGCCCTGGATCTTTTCCACCGTGGCCCGGATGGCCTCGCGCGTGCCTGCATGGGCGTGGATGGCCGTCTTGACCATCGGCACGTCAATGAGGTGGTTGGGCTGGTTCAGCGAGACAAATACGGTGGGCACTTCGGTGACGTACCACGGGATCTCCGCTGCCATCGGGGAGGACCATTTGACACGGATGGCCGCCTCCTGGGCAAAGCCCTTCACATTGGCAAAAACAAAGGCGGCGTCATACTTTTCCGGGTAGTCCGCCGTGGCCTCGTCGGAGATGACCGACATGAAGTTCACGCCCTCCTCCCCCGCGGCCTTGCGCTGATCGGCGGTCTTGAAGATGTGCACCTCAAAACCCACCCGCTCAAGCTCCTCAGCCACCACGTCCAAGTAGGCCAGCGGGTCCGCCATGGTGAAGTCCGAACCGCCGGAGATGCCGTACAGCCGGATTCGTTGGTGCGTAGCCGGGGTAATGGGCAGATTGCGCTGCGTGTCCTTGACCAGCGTGACCGTTTTGTCGGCAATGTCCGCGGCGATGGCCAGGTGCTCGTCGGAACCGATCGCGGCCAACGCCTCCACGGGCGGCACCAGGGAGTCACGGTCCGCCAAATGGAGTCCCAGCGAAGCCTTCAGCGCCAGAATCCGGCGCAGGGCGTCCTGGAGGCGGTCTTCGGTGATGACGCCGTTGCGGTAGCCGTCCAGCATGAAGCCGAAGTCCTCTTCCGGGTTGCGGAAGAACAGGAACATGTCGCAACCGGCCGCGATGGCCGCCGGCACCAGGTCCCGGCGCTTCATGGCCTGGGTCATGCCGATCATTTGGGACGCGTCGGTCAGGATCAGCCCGTTGAAGCCGAGCTCACCGCGCAGCAGCTCTCCCAAGAGTTCCGGGGCCAGGGTAGCCGGCAGCACGTCCGCGTCGGCAAGTCCGGGCCGGAAACGGCGGGAGAGCTCCGGGGCGCCAATGTGCCCGGCCATGATGGACTGCACGCCGTGCCCGATCATCTCGCGGTATACGTGGCCATACGTCTTGTTCCACTCCTCATAATCGAGGGTGTTGTAGGAGGTGACCACGTGCTGGTCGCGCTCGTCGATGCCGTCACCGGGGAAGTGCTTCATGGCGCAGGCGGTGGGAGATTCGCTGATGCCGTCGAAGTATTCCTTGGCCCGCTCCACCACCACCTCGGGCGTGTTGCCGAAGGACCGGGTGGAGATCACGGTGTTGCGCCAGTTGTAGTGGATGTCCACGATCGGCGCGAACGCCCAGTTGCAGCCCAGCGCCGCGGTTTCAACGCCGGCCACCTGGCCCATCTTGCGGGCGATCGACTTGTCCGGATGGGAGCCGGCCTGCAGGTGCGTTGAGACGAATGTGCCGTCGTCGCAGCTGCCTGCCCCGCCCATTTCCGGGTTGGAGGCGATCAGCAGCGGGATCTTCGTCTTGGACTGCGCATGGCGGATGTGCGCCTGCACGGCCGCCGAAGGGCCGGGCCGGTAGCGCATGCCACCCACATGGAATTTCTCCAGCACGCCGTCCAGGTACTCGGGCGAGAAGTCATCATTGTGGTTGATGAACAGCTGGCCGATCTTCTCTTCCAGGCTCATCGACCCGATCGTCGACTCAACCCAGGCCACGCCGGCGTCGTCAAGGTTGAACGGGGCTGAGCGGAGGTCCACTTCGTAAGGCACTGCTACTCCTGATGCTTGATTGCTTCGTTGGGGGCGGTGCCCTCAGGGTTGGATACTGCGAAGACGTTCGACGGCGCCGGCCACCAAGGCGTCGACCGGCGCCGAAATGTCCATCACCACGGCGGCCTCGTCCGTGCCCAGCGGTTCGAGCGTTGCCAGTTGCGAATCGAGCAGCGTGGCCGGCATGAAGTGCCCGGAACGGCCTTCAAGGCGTGATCCGAGGACCTGGCGGCTGCCGTCCAGGTGCAGGAAGACCGTCTCCGGCGCCTGTTCCCGGATGGCGTCCCGGTAACTCCGCTTCAAGGCCGAGCAGGCCACCACCAGGCCGTTGGCGGACCCGGCCAGCTCGCGGCCGACCGTGTGCAGCCAGGGCCCGCGGTCGTCGTCGTTCAGCGGAGTGCCGGCGGCCATCTTGGCTATATTTTCCATCGGGTGCAGGGAGTCTCCGTCCGTGAACGGCAGGCCGAGATCGTGCGCCACGAGGGCGCCGATCGTCGTCTTGCCACAGCCGGAAACTCCCATGACCACAATGTGCCGGGCAGGCGGTGCTGCGTGGGTCACCAGTCGTGGACCGTTCCGTCAACCAGGCGGTTGTAGGGCAGGTAGGCCTGCTGGTACGGGAATGCCTTGGCGGCCTCCTCATTGAACTCCACGCCGATGCCGGGCGTCTCACCCGGGTGCAGGTAGCCGTCCTTGAAGGTCATGGACTGCTGGAAGACCTCGTTGGTCTTGTCGGAGTGCTGCATGTACTCCTGGATGCCGTAGTTGTGGATGGCCAAGCCCACGTGCAGCTGGGCGGCAAAACCGATCGGCGAGATGTCCGTGGGGCCGTGGAAGCCGGACTTGATCTGGTACTGGGCGGCGAAGTCCATGACCTTCTTCAGCGGCGAGATGCCACCGAAGTGGGTCGAGGCGGCACGCACGTAGTCAATGAGCTGTTCCTTGATGATGGTCTGGTAGTCATAGACCGTGTTGAAGATTTCACCAATGGCCAGCGGCGTGGTGGTGTGGTGGCGGACCCAGCGCAGGGCTTCCTGGTTTTCGGCCGGGGTGCAATCTTCGAGCCAGAACAGGTCGTAGGGTTCCAGGGATTTGCCGAGCTTGGCCGCCTGGATGGGGGTCATGCGGTGGTGTCCGTCATGCAGCAGCGGCAGTTCGGGACCAAATTCGTTGCGCACGGCCTCAAACACGGTGGGCAGGTGGCGCAGGTAGGCGCGGGTGTCCCAGTCCTCCTCCTGCGGGAATGCACCGCGGCCGGCCGGCTCGTAGTCGTAGCGTTCCCCCGAGGCCTGGGCCTGGGCGGCGACGCCGTAGACGGCCTTGATGCCGGGGATGGCGGTCTGGATGCGGACTGACTTGTAGCCCAGTTCCAGGTGCTCGCGGACGGAATCAAAGAGCTGGGGAATGTCGGCGCCCGAGGCGTGGCCGTAGGCACGCAAGCCGTTGCGGGAGGCGCCGCCCAGGAGCTGGTAGACCGGCATGCCGGCGATCTTGCCCTTGATGTCCCACAGGGCCATGTCGACGGCGGCGATGGCGGCCATGGTGACGGGGCCGCGGCGCCAGTAGGAGCTGCGGTACAGGAACTGCCAGGTGTCCTCGATGCGGTGCGGATCCTTGCCCACCAGCAGCTGGGCAACGTGCTCCTTGAGGTACGCGGCAACGGCAAGTTCGCGACCGTTGAGGGTGGCGTCGCCGATGCCCACGACGCCTTCGTCGGTGGTGACCTTCAGTGTGACGAAGTTGCGGCTCGGGCTGGTGACAAATACTTCTGCGGAAATGATCTTCACGTCGGTATTCCTTCCGGGTTTTTGCTGGGCTGGTTGATAACTGGGTGCTGCGGTGGTGCAGGAATGTCTAGGAATTCTCTTCGGCGTCGCGGCGGGTCAGGGCGGCCTCGAGGCGTTCCCTGCGGCGGCCTTCAATGTCGGCCACGATTTCCTTGTGCTTGGCGTCGGTGAGCGGGTAGGCAATCATGACCACCAGGGCCAGCACCGCGAAGACCATGGG
>JBAUMA010000241.1:0-1712 GCA_049578485.1 Specibacter sp. | reverse complement strand
CCAAAAAGGGTAGAGGCCCCACCACACAAGTGGCGGGGCCTCCCCACTTTTAACACCCCACCCCGACCGCACCAGGTTCCGACCACCACACCACCACCACGAACCACACGCCAGGCCTTGATCACCCGATCAAGGCCACAGCTGTTTAACAACCCGACCAACGACACGGCCCAGGGCCGGGTACAGCTGGGATGCCAGGGCTCGGTACTGGGTGTGGAAGGGTTCGCGTGTTTGGGTGGTCCGGATTGTTGATCGGTGCGGTCGTTTGATTGGTGTTGTCGTCGCTGTTTGTTGGTTGCAATTGAGGACGGGGGCCACTGGCGCCCTGGTTGGGACTGCCCCGGGTTTCATTGACTCTCGGGGTTTAGTGTTTCTAGGCGGCTTTGAGGCCGCTATTCATTGTCTCAAACTCGATCGGGGTTAGCCGGCCAAGTCGTCGTTGTCGGCGTTTGCGGTGGTAGGTCCGCTCGATCCAGGTCACGATGGCAAGGCGTAGTTCCTGCCGTGTGGACCAGCGCTGCCGGTCGAGCACGTTCTTTTGCAGCAGCGCGAAGAATGACTCCATCGCCGCATTATCGGCGCACGCACCCACCCGGCCCATCGACCCGGTCAGCCCGTTGCTCTTCAGGGTCCGGACGAAGGCATTGGAACGAAACTGAGAGCCACGGTCCGAATGCACCACCGCCCCCTGTGGCGACCTTAGCGACACCGCGTTGCGCAGAGCCGCCACGGCCAGGGACGCCTTCATGCGTGAATCAATCGAGTAGCCGACAATCCGATTCGAATGCACGTCCTTGATCGCGCACAGGTACAGCTTGCCCTCATCGGTGCGGTGCTCGGTGATATCCGTCAACCACAGCCGGTTGGGTGCCGTTGCGGTGAAGTCCCGCTTGACCAGGTCGTCATGAACGGGCGGGCCCGCTTTGCGCGTCAGGCCACGTTTCTTGGCGAACACGGACCAGATTCGCTGGCTGCTGCACAGGCGCTGGACCCGGTTCTCACCCGCGGCCAGTCCCTGGTCCTTCAACTCGTCGGCAATGAACCGGTACCCGAACGCCGGGTCGTCGCGATGGACATCTAGCGCGGCGTTGATCAGATGCGCATCCGCCCAATCCCGGTCCGGCACCGGGGCCGCCTTCCATGCGTAGAAGGCTTGTTTGGAGAAGCCGAGCACCCGGCAGGCCACCGCGACGGGGACTCCGTCCGCGGCAATATCAAGGACCAGCGGGAACTTCATTTTGGGGGCAGCTCCCGGGCGAAGAACGCTGCGGCCCGACGCAGGATCTCATTCTCCTGCTCCAGCAGCCGGATGCGTTTCTTCGCATCCCGCAGCTCGGCCGCCTCAACAGCGCTTACACCCGGGCGGGTGCCGTCCTCGATATCGGCTTTCTTCAGCCAGTTATGCAACGTCGCTTCGGAGATCCCGAAATCCCTAGCGATCTGAGCGATAGGTGCTTCATGCTTGCGAGCCACGGCAACAACATCGCGGCGAAACTCGGCGGGGAAAGGCTTAGGCATATCAATATCCTTGCTGCAAGGAACGTATCCTCACAAGTCAGGAGTCAAGCAAAGCCGGGGCAGTCCCTTCCGTTCGACCAGGACTCAGCGAACCTGTTCTTCCAGCTCGTCTCTTCCCGCTACGAACGGGCCTCGCTGATCCTGACCAGCAACCTGGCCTTCAGCCGTTGGGCCGACGTCTTCGGTGACGCCAC
>JBAUMA010000240.1:0-16304 GCA_049578485.1 Specibacter sp. | reverse complement strand
TGCCGATGGCCGAACCCTTGGACTTGAAGTGGTTCACAATGAGCAGCATCTTGGACGCATCCGGGGCGCCGGCGCGCTTGAATGCCTGGGCCAGCGGCTGGCGGGCAATGCCGGTGAAGGCCGCATCGTCCAGGATGACTGAGTTGCCCACGGGTTCGGCAACGGCCTTCTTGAAGATGAAGGCCGTGCGGATGACGTCTTCATCCGTCAGTGCCGGTCGGGTTGCGGGGGAGCGGACATAGTCCCAGGTACCCGGGGCGGCGGCGTTGAGGGCGGCCACCAGGATGGACAGCGCGTTGTCGCGGTCCTTGCCGAACTTGGCGGAGTTTTCAATTTCCTCCAGCGAGAGCACGTCGGCACCCGAGGCATTGATGCCGGAGACGATCTTGTCCTGCTGGCGCTTGAGGTTGGCCGCGTTTGCGGCGCCGCGTTGCAGGCAGCCGCCCTTGACGGTGAGGGGGTTGCCTTCCCGGTCCGTGTAGAACTGGCAGGCCGGGTCGGCGTCGCCGGTGGTGGGGAAGTAGTTCTGAACGTTGAAGGAGGCGATCTTCAGGTTTCCGCCGACGTTGTTGGGTGCCGCCGCGCGGGTGTTGCCAAACGCGATGGGCTGCACGGTGGCGGCGTCCGCCACCGTCAGGGGTGCCAAAGGCTGGAACTTGTAGGCGTTGTTCCGGTTGTCAAAGATGACGTTGGAAGCGAATTCGCCCTGCGAACCGACGCGCATCGGCGTCCCGGCGCTCAGCCACGGCAAGGGGATTGCCGAACCGGTCGTGGAGTAGTTGGTGCTGGCGCCGTCGTCAATCTTGATGGCACGGGCGGCGTTCTCGGCAAGCTGTGCGGTGTAGGCGGTGGAGCCGTAGGGGGCCACGGCGGTCGGCTGAACCAGCGGGGTGGTGCCGGCGGCCATGCCGACTTCTCCGTAGCTGCTCAGCGAGTAGTTGTCCGTGATGGTGAAGGTCCCCTGCGGGGCAACCAACATGCCTTCGAGCGTTTCGCGTTGGGCATCCGTGGCCGGGAGGGTCTTCAGTACGGTGGCCTTGACCTCGGGGGCCGGATCGGCGAGTACCGTCATGTCGCCGGAGGCGACATTGATCTCCGTGGTCTTATTTGTGTCCGCGGCGGCGCCGAACTCGGTGACCAGGCCCTTGACCTGGACGTAGTCGCCCACCTTGACGGTGCGGACCGTGGACGGCGAGTAGACGAAGACTCCGTCGGAGGCGCCGTGTGTTCCAAGGTCAAGATCCCCGCCCGTACCCGGCGTCTGGATGAAGTAGCCGTTGAAGCCGCCGTCGGGGTAGACCGCGGTGACCTTGCCCTTGGTGGTCACGGTGGTGTCCGCGATCGGGCTGGCGGCGCCGGTGCCCTGGATTTCGGCGATGGTCTTGGTGCCGGAATCGGCCGGCGGCGACGGGGGAATGGCCCCGCCCTGCGTCCCGATGGGGGTGGGGGCCGCGGTCGTGAAGTCCGCGACGTTGCTGTCAGTGTCCGCGAAGTTGGTGCGGTTCAGCGACTTGGACACGCTGCCGATCGGGGCCAGCGCGCCCTCAAAGGTGTTGGACGTGCCGTAGCCGAGCAGGTCGACTACCCCGTCCTGGCCCACCACAGAGCCCGTGGGCAGGCTGGGGAACTTGGCGGCTTGGTTGGAGAGCACGATGGTGCCGGTGCCGGCCGCAAAGGCCAGGGAAGCGGACTCGACGTCGGCCGCCGGCAGGTCGTCACCGGCCGGCGTCGCCCCGCCGTTGGCTGCACCCTTGACAAGGTAGTAGCCCTTGGCGGGGATTACGCCGGTGGTGCCGTCCAGGGCCGTGGAAACACTGATGGCGCCCGAGTTGGCCCCGGGGCGGTACTGCAGGCTCCAGCCCTTGAGGCTGATGTCCGCATCCGTGGGGTTGTACAGCTCCACGAAACGGTTCTTGTAGCTTGCCCCCGTGCTGCCACCGTTGAGGTATGCCTCGTTGATGATCACATGGGATGCCGCTGCTGTGACGGCGGGCGCCAAGGCACCTGTTGGCGTAAGCGCCGCCGTCGAGGTTGGGTCCGCGGTGGCGGACGGTTGGTCGGCCATCGCGGGCGCAAGCGCCAGCGGGGCCCCGACGAGCCCAAGTGCCAATATGGCACTCAAGCCCGTCTTCATAAGGGTATTGCTCGTCATGTCTCCAACTCTCGTTGTCTGGCACATCTTTGTGGCCGTGAGTGATGATGAACTGCAGTTTTTGCTGAAGGGGAATCGCAAAGGGCAGCCCCCCGGCCAGCCCTGCAGGAACGTGTTTGAGCCAAACACGTAGATGTGAATCATTCATGAACGGCGGAGCGCGGTCAAGTGAACTGGGGCACAATGAATGCAAGTGAGTGAAAAAGCATCAGGAGGGCGAACTGGCGTCACTGTGGGCCACGTCACTGCACATTTTGACGATTTCGGGTGAGTGGCCGGGGATGTCGCTGCGCCGGCAGGTCCTTAAACGCCAAGGAAGCGGCCCCTGGTGGGACCACTTCCTTGTTCAGCGCGGAAGGTGCGAGATTCGAACTCGCGGTACGGGGTCGCCGCACACTGGTTTTCAAGACCAGCTCCATCGGCCGCTCGGACAACCTTCCTTACCCTAGTAGTGTTTCATAAGCAGAGCGGTGCCACCAAAGTGAACGGGTTTGGCGACCAATTTCTTGCCGTGAAAAGTTAGTGGAGTGTGTCATGAAGGCGATTGTTGTCCCGCAGCCAGGTGGTCCCGAGGTTTTGGCCGTGGCCGATGTTCCGGCGCCCGTACCCGGTCCCGGCGAGGTACTCATTGACGTGGTGGCCGCCGGAATCAACCGTGCGGACATCCAGCAGCGCCGCGGTTTCTACCCGCCCCCGCCCGGGGCGTCCAACATCCTTGGCCTGGAGGTTTCGGGGCGCATCGCCGGATTTGGCCCCAACGTGACCCGTCCGTTCTCCATTGGCGAGAAAGTCGTGGCGTTGTTGTCCGGCGGCGGGTACGCCCAGCAGGTGGCCGTGCCGGCCGGGCAGGTGCTCAAGCTCCCCGAAGGTGTTGACGTGGTGACTGCGGCGTCCCTGCCGGAGGTTGCCGCCACCGTCTACTCGAACTTGTTCATGACGGCGCAGCTGCAGCCGGGTGAAACCGTGCTGGTCCACGGCGGCACGGGCGGGATCGGCGTCATGGCCGTCCAACTCGCCAAGGCCGCCGGCGCAAAGGTCATTGCCACGGCCGGCAGTGATGAGAAGGTCGCCATGCTGACCAGCTACCTGGGTGCAGACGTTGCCATCAACTACAAAACCCAGGACTTTGTGAAACTGGTGGCCGAACATACCAGCGGCCTGGGCGCCAACGTGATCCTCGACGTCGTCGGCGCCAAATACTTGGCCCAGAATGTTTCAGCGCTTGCGCTTTACGGGCGCCTGGTGGTCATTGGCCTGCAAGGAGGGGCGACGGCGGAGCTCAACCTGGGCACGCTCCTCGCCAAACGCGCGGCCGTCATCGGCACCACGTTGCGGGCCCGCCCGGTGGAGGAGAAGTCCGCCATCATGGACGGCGTGCGGGACAACGTTTGGCCCCTGGTGGCCAGCGGCGTGGTGAAGACGGTGGTGGACAAGACGTTCCCAATGGCGCAGGTAGCCGCGGCCCACGCGTACTTCGACTCCGGTGCACACGTGGGCAAGGTCCTGCTGCTCGCCTAGGCTGCCTTCGGCCGGCCTGCGCGCCGGTGGCTTCGTCCGCGGACCAGCGGCAGCCCGGGTCGGGGCGTCCGGTTCCGGTGGGGAGTAGCATCTTGTAGCAACGAAACCAGCCGGAGGTGCGTGGCATGCGAAAAATCGTTGTGTACGAGCTCTTGTCCCTCGACGGGGTGGCCGAGAATCCGGACGGCTTCTTCGCCGACTGGGACGAGGCGATGGACGCCAACCTGGCCTCCGTCATCGAAACCCAGGACGCGGTCATTCTGGGCCGCCGCAGCTATGACGAATGGGCGCAGTACTGGCCGGCCAGCCCCATCCAGCCATTCGCCGCCTTTATCAATGGTGTTGCAAAGCATGTGGCAAGTTCAACACCCCTTGACCGGGATTGGGCCAACGCCACAGTGGTCGACGGCGGCCTGGTTGGCTTTGCCCTTGACCTCAAGCATCAGCCTGGCCGGGATATCGGCGTCCACGCCAGCATCTCGGTGGCGCAGGCGCTGCTTGCCGCCGGTGTCGTCGACGAACTCCGACTCGTGATCGCGCCGAAGGTGGCAGGCCGTGGCCGGCGGCTCCTTGACGGATTGCCATCGATTCAGCTCAACTCGATCCGCGCCTCGAGATCGCCCGCGGGCTATCTGCTCGCCGACTACCGCGTCATTCACTAGGGCCCGGCAGGCGGCGTATAGACGTCACCGAAAGCCGGCGCCCTCTCTCTGACACTGGATTGATCGCCGCCACCAGGCGTCAGTGGAAATTCTGGGGCGTAACAGTGCCCCATGCTTGCCTATTGCATACTCGGTAGCTAGTGTTTGGCATACGCGGTATGTATGCCGTTGTCACGGCCGTTCATTGGGGGCGGGCGTGCTGAAGTGGGGGAGTTGCCATGTCGATCAGACATTCTTTGTTGGCGTTGTTGCAGGATGAGCCGCGGTACGGCTATCAGTTGCGGGGCGAATTCGAGGAGCGGACCGGGGCAACCTGGCCGCTGAACATTGGGCAGGTGTACACCACCCTTGACCGCCTGGAGCGGGACGCCCTGGTGGAAAAAAACGGGGACGACGGCGACGGTCATGTCATCTACAGCATCACCGCCGCCGGGCGCGCCGAGGTGATGGGCTGGTTCGCGGCCCCCGTGGCGGCCACGAATCCGCCGCGGAACGAGCTGGCCATCAAGTTGGCGCTGGCCCTGACCCTGGACGGCGTCGATGTTGCCGCCGTCATCCAGGCCCAGCGCACTGCTTCGATGCGGCTGCTGCAGGACTATACCCGCCAGCGGCGCACGGCGGCGGGCAATGCCGGGACCGGGATCTCCGTCGCTTCGGGCACCGGAGCCGCGAACGATGCCGCTTGGCTGTTGGTGCTGGATTCGCTGATCTTTTCCACGGAGGCGGAGGTGCGGTGGCTGGACCACTGCGAAGGGTGGATGGCCCAACGTGCGGTGAGGTCCCGACAAGGGTCCCGACAAGCTCGACCACAGGTGGTCGAGCCTGTCGAGACCCCGGCTGCCGGTGCCAAGGGCGCCCGAGGGGCGGCGTCGAAATGAGCAACGAGGTTCTGCAACTTGACGGCGTATCCCGCACCTACGGTGAGGGCGCCACGGCCGTGGCCGCGCTACGCAACGTAAATCTGACCATCCAGGCTGGGGAGTTTGTGGCCGTCATGGGCCCGTCGGGCTCGGGCAAGTCGTCGCTGCTGACGCTGGCCGGCGGGCTGGACAAGGCCACCGGTGGCGAGGTGTTCGTGGAGGGCACCCCGCTGGGCGGGCTGAGCATCAATGAACTCGCCAGGCTGCGCCGCCGTGCTGTGGGATACGTGTTTCAGGACTTCAACCTGGTGCCGACGCTGACGGCCGCCGAGAACGTGGCGTTGCCGCGTGAGTTGGACGGGATTCCGGCCCGGAAGGCGCGCCGGCAGGCCAAAGATGCGTTGCGCCTGGTGGGCATTGAGGATTTGGCCGATAGGTTCATGGACCAGATGTCCGGAGGCCAGCAGCAGCGCGTGGCGATTGCCCGCGCCATCGTCGGCAATCGCCGCCTGATCCTGGCCGATGAACCTACTGGTGCCTTGGATTCCGCAACCGGTGACGGCATCCTCGAGGTGTTGCGGGGCCGTGCGGAGGCCGGGGCCGCCGTCGTGCTGGTGACGCATGAGGCCCGGCATGCCGGGTGGGCAGACAGGGTGGTGTTCCTCAAAGACGGGCGCATCGTTGACGAGGCCGCATCGCAACACGATCCGTCCGTGCTGCTGACCGGTTTGGGGCGTTGAGATGGCGCTCGACCTGACCCCCGTCAAAGGGGGCCGGCGGCACCGGCTGCGCCTGGCCCTGACCATGGCCTGGCGTGACATCCGCCGGCACAAGGGCCGCTCGTCCCTCATCGTGGCGTTGATCGCGCTGCCCGTTTTCGCCATGTCACTCGCGGCGACGGCCGGCATGAGCATGGTGGCCACGCCCGCAGAAACCGTGGCCATGGAACTGGGCCAAACTCAGGGCCGGCTGACGGAGATGCAGGTGCAGAATGCCAACGCGGTCCAGGGAATCCAGGGCGACATCGGGGGTAACTGGGGCACGCCCGGGGATCCCGATCCGCACTTTGTCCCGTCCGCCCCGGCCGACGTTGTTCCGGCAGGCTTCACGGCGATCCCCTGGCACTGGTTGTCCCTGAAGACCCCGGTGGGCATGGCGCAGGTGGATTTGTCGACCGTGGTGACTGATGTACTTAACCCTGCATTCAAGGGAAAGTACACGCTGCTGAAGGGTCGTGCGCCCGTGGCGGGCGATGAGGCGCTGGGCACACCGGGCCTGTTGGACCGCTTTGGCTTGAAGCTGGGGGACAAGCTGACGACGTCGGCCGGCACCTATGCCATCACCGGCGCCCTCCGCGCCGGACGGCAGGGGGACGGAGAATCGTACCTCTTCCTGAAACCAGGGCAGCTGTCGGCCGAAATGGCCAAGAACATGCCCCCGGCAACCATCTACTTGGCGGGGGACAAGCCGCTAGCCTGGTCCGATGCGAAGGCGTTCAACGCCAGGGGCGTCATGCTGACCTCCCGCAGCCTGCTGTTGGACCCACCCAGCAAGGCCCAGCTCGGGGCCGATGCCGAGGACGTCCAGGAAGACAGGCGGCAAGGGCTGATTGTCGGTAACTTCGTGATGGGTTCGCTTGTTTCCGTCCTCGCGCTCCTTGAAGTCGGATTGTTGGCCGGCGCCGCATTTGCCGTCGGTGCCAGGAAGCAGCAGCGCGATCTTGCCCTGCTGGCTGCCTCCGGCGCCGAGACCAGCATGGTCCGCACCACCGTGACGGCCGGCGGCCTGTGGCTGGGCATTGCCGGCGGCGTCGTGGGTGCGGTGCTCGGCAGCATCGCAGCCGTCATCGGCGTCCTGGTGGTTCAATCGCGGGGGCTGGCAATGTTCCCGGGATTGCACATCATGTGGCTGCCCGCCCTCGGCTTGATCTTGCTGGGCGTTGCTGCCGGAGTGGTGGCAGCGATGGTGCCGGCCCGCGCCGTGGCCAAACAAGCCACGTTGGCCGCGCTGAAGTCGGGGCGCACGGCGGATGCTCCTTCCAAATGGACCGCCCGCATTGGCTTGGGGCTTTTGGTGCTGGCCGCGCTCGCCATGGCCGGTGCAGGTGCCGCCACCGTGGCCACCCGCGGAACGGACGCACACTACACATCGGCGCAGTGGCTTGGAGGGCTGGTGGCGGCCGGTGCGGTGCTGTTGGTTTTTGGCCTGATCTGCGTCACGGGGCGCATCATCGATCTGCTGACCGCGCGGACCTCCTGGCTTCCTGTCCCGTTGCGGCTGGCTGCCAGGGACTCCGCACGCAACCGTGGGCGGACGGTTCCGGCTGTTGCCGCCGTCCTGGCAGCTGCAACGCTATCCGGGGCCCTCATGGTGGGTGCCGCAAGCGCCATGCAGCAGGACAGCGACAACCACGCGTGGCAATTCAACCTGAACCAGGCCGGGGTTCGCCTCCAGTTCTCCGACTACACCCAAACCCAGATCACCCCCACCATCACCAGCAGCGGCAGCCCGCGGCTGACCGTCGTCGATCCCCAGGCCGCCACGAACGTCCTGAAGGACACCTTGGGCCCGGGGACCACGACGCAACTCCTGCGCGGCACGGCAAGTGAGACCAAGTGCTCGGTGGACCGGGATAAGGCCGCAATGGAGAGCAACGGCAAGCATGAGGATAATTCCACAACGTGTCCCCAATGGGCCCTGGCCGAACCGGCGGAAAACCGTTGCGAACTGGCAAAGGATTGGAAGCCCAGGGAGCTTGGCGATTGGCGCTGCTCCGGTCCCATGAGCAATCAGGGCTACGCTGCCGGGATCCCTGCCATTGTGACCGGTGGTGAAGGCGAACTGACAGCGCTGCTGGGCCATTCGCCCAGTGCACAGGCGCTGAAAACCCTGGCCGACGGCGGCATGGTGATCACGAACAAAATCTTCCTCGAGCCAAACGGCAACGCCAAGGTCATCACCTTCGATCCCACCGCGGAAACCAGCTACAACCAATTGGATCTGGCAAATCCCGAGGGGGCGTTCATGCGAGCGGTTCGCATCCCGTTGACTACCCAGGAGCTGCCCGCCGCGGTGGACGTCCCGGAGAAGGGGCTGAACTTCTACGGCGTGGTCTCTAAAGAGACCGCGGCGGCACTGAAAATGCCCGTCAGTGACCAGCTACTCCTGGTCACTGCTCCGCAGAAGCTCAGCCAGGCTGAGACCGACAAAGTCCGGGCGGCCATGACCCCGCTGCTCGGGCAGTTCAACGGCTTCCAATTTGAGTACGGGCCCAACAATGCCGTCGGCCTCATCCTGTGGCTGATTGTGGCAGGTGGCGCCTTGATCACGCTCAGCGCGGCCGGCATCACAGCCGGCTTGGCGCTCGCCGACGGGCGCAGCGACCATGCCACCCTGGCCAGCGTGGGCGCCGACCCCAAGCTGCCCAAGGCCTTGTCCGGTTCGCAAACTCTCATGACGGCCATGCTGGGGACGGTATTGGGCTTGTTTGCCGGGGCGGTGCCGACCGTCGTCGTGCTTTCCTTCCAGCGAGGCATGCCGATTGTGCTGCCCTGGCTGCAAATGGGGGCGATGCTGATCCTGGTGCCCCTGGTTGGTGGCGGGGCGGCCTGGCTGCTGACGAAGGGCAAGCTGCCCATGACTCGGCGTCAAACCCTCGCCTAGCCGGCGTCTGTGTTGCAGTTATTGGACGAAATCCTGTGATTTTCGGCGAAATCCGTCCAATAACTGCAACACAGACGGGAGGGGGCCGTGAGAGACTGGCCGTATGACTGACAAGGCGCAGACCCCGGCCAATGGCACCCCGGCAGAAGGCACCGTGGTGGACGACTCCACCGAAGGCAGTAAGCCGGCCGCGCGTCCAAGCGTGGCAGACATGGTGGACCAGCCGGCCAAGGTGATGCGCATCGGGACCATGGTCAAGCAGTTGCTCGATGAGGTCAAAAGTGCGCCCCTTGACGACGCCGCCCGGGCCCGGCTGGCTGAAATCCACGATCGGTCCATTGCCGAACTTGAAGACGGACTTTCACCGGAACTTGTGGACGAACTCCACCGTCTCAGCCTGCCTTTTACCGACGCCAGTACCCCGTCCGATGCCGAATTGCGGATCGCCCAGGCCCAGCTGGTCGGCTGGCTGGAGGGTTTGTTCCACGGCATCCAAACCGCTCTCGCCGCCCAGGCCATGGCCAACCAGCAGGTGGCCGCACGCCTGCAGATGCGCCAACTCCCGCCCGGAACCATGATTGCCCCCGGCGTGGTGGTGGGGGAGAACGGCGAGCCGCAGCGAGCCCCGCTGGGCCGGTCCCAGGGCTTGACCCCCGAGCCGGCGCAGCCCGACGCCGGCGGTCCCGGACAGTACCTCTAAGCGGCATGCTCAAGGGACTTTTTGGCGGCACCCGCCAAGGCAAACGGGACGATGCCGAGCTCGGCAAGGGCGTGTGGCGGCGGGTCCACGACAGGTTCCGCCGCGGCCTGGACAGGTTCCATCAAATGCTCGAAGGCATCGAGGAAGACGCCGTGGGGCCAGCTGCAACGCAAGAACTCAGCGACAACTACGCCGCCATCGTCCCGGTCGCCAACGGTCTGGCCAACCTCCTGCCCCAGGTGCGCCGCATCGCCGCCCGGGCCCAGTCGCTGGCCCCGAGCGAGGGGATGGAAATTCCCGCCGGTGCCGGAGGCCACCTCAACGACGTGCATCGGGAGCTCTCCCGTGCCGGCAATGCGCTGGCTGCCGCCGCGGAGGCAGTGGCCATGGTGAGGCTCGGCGCGGGGGAAGTTGCCGCCGTCGAACGCAGGGCCTTGATTGTGCACGGGCACGTGGACCGGGCCGAGGCGCTTCTGGACGGCCGCGAGTCTACTGACGGGTAGCAAACGGGTAGCAGCCGCGTCCAAAGAATTTATCCGATTTCTTGGGAGAGCTGGGTCACATTTGGCTGCGATTAAGCATAGCCTGCCCTAATCTTGGATTACGATCAATAAACGTTCGCTAATTTTCTACCTGCCGAAAGGCCCCCATGAAGACTTGGTTCAACAAGACCGTGTTCAGCAAGTCCGTATTCAGCAAGTCTGCGGTTGCCGCGATCGCCGGCGCGTCCATGCTCGCCCTGGCCGCGTGCGGGGGCACCACCGGCCCCGCCGCCTCCGAGGGAGCCACGGGCTCGGCCACGGACGCCATCACCGTTTACAACGCGCAGCATGAATCCCTCACCCAAGCCTGGGTTGACGCGTTCACCAAGGAGACCGGCATCAAGGTCACCGTGCGCAATGGTGACGACTCCGAGCTGAGCAACCAGATTGTCCAGGAAGGCGCCAAGTCGCCCGCCGACGTTTTCCTGACCGAAAACTCGCCCGCAATGACGCAGGTTGAAAACGCCGGACTCTTCGCCACCACCGACGCCAAGATCCAGGAGCAGGTCCCCGCAGACTACCGTCCCTCCACCAACAAGTGGACGGGCATCGCCGCCCGCAGCACGGTATTTGCGTACAACACCAGCAAGCTGACCGAGGCACAGCTGCCCAAGTCGATCATGGACCTGGCAGACGCGTCCTGGAAGGGCCGCTGGGCCGCATCGCCCTCCGGCGCCGACTTCCAGGCCATTGTCTCGGCCATGCTCGAGCTCAAGGGCGAGCCGGCCACCCTGGCATGGCTGAAGTCGATGAAGGACAACTCCAAGGCCTACAAGGGCAACAGCACGGCCATGAAAGCCGTCAACGCCGGCGAAGTCGACGGCGCCATCATCTACCACTACTACTGGTTCGGCGACCAGGCCAAGACGGGCGAAAACTCCAAGAACGTGGCCCTGCACTACTTCAAGAACCAGGACCCGGGCGCGTTTGTCTCGATCTCCGGCGGCGGCGTGCTGGCCTCCAGCAAGCACCAGGAGAACGCACAGAAGTTCCTGGAATTCATCACCGGCAAGGCCGGCCAGACCATCCTCCAGACGGGCACATCCTTTGAGTACCCGGTGGCCAGCGACGTCACCCCGAACTCGAAGCTGACCCCGCTGCCCGAGTTGCAGGCTCCGAAGGTCGACCCCGCCAAGTTGAACTCGCAGAAGGTCACCGACCTGATGACGCAGGCCGGTCTACTGTAGTACTGATGTCACAGGCAAAAAGCACGACGGCGGCACAACAGCCGCGCACACGATTCCCACGCAACGCCGGGGGCCGGGGCAGACGCTCCGGCCCTTGGGTCGTCGTCGTGCTTTGCCTTTTGATTGCCGCGTTCTCCCTGCTGCCGCTGGGGTACGTGGCCGTCATGACCGCCAACGCCGGGTGGGACACCATTGTGAAATTGGTGTTCCGCCCGCGCGTTGGCGAATTGTTGTTTAACACCGTTGCCCTCGTGGTGATCACCGTGCCGATCACGCTGGTGTTGGGCATTGCCGGGGCGTGGCTCGTGGAGCGGACACGGCTGCGCGGGCACAAGGTGTGGGCCGTGCTGCTCGCGGCGCCGCTGGCCATCCCCGCGTTCGTGAACAGTTACGCCTGGGTCAGTGCCATTCCGTCCCTGGGCGGCGTGTTTGGTGGCGTGCTGATTTCCGTTCTTTCGTACTTCCCGCTCGTGTACATTCCCGTGGCGGCGGTGCTCAGCCGGCTGGACCCCGCCCTGGAACAGTCCGGTGCATCGTTGGGGCTCGGGCCGTGGCGGGTGTTCTTCAAGGTGGTGTTGCCCCAGCTGCGGTTGGCGGCGGCCGGCGGGGCGCTGTTGGTTTCCCTGCACCTATTGGCCGAGTACGGCGCGTTTGCCATGATCCAGTTTGATACCTTCACCACCGCCATCTACGACCAGTTCCGGTCAACGTTCAACGGCACGGCGGCCAACATGCTGGCCGGCGTCCTGGTGCTGATGTGCCTGCTGCTGTTGCTTGGCGAAGGCAAAACGCGCGGCAACGCCCGGTACGCCAGGATTGGCGCGGGCGCGCAGTCCAACCCAGTGCGGCTGTCCCTGGGCTGGTCACAAGCCCCCGCCCAAATCGGCCTCGCCGCGTTGAGCGTGCTGGCGCTGGGCGTTCCGCTGTTCCATGTGGTGCGGTGGCTCGTGGCCGGCGGCGCCGAGATCTGGACCCGCGACGCGCTTGCCAACTCGCTGCTGCAAACCCTGGGCTACGGCCTGATGGGCGCCCTGGTCACCGTGGTGGTGGCGTTCCCGCTCGCGTACCTGGTGATCCGCCACCCCGGGCCGGTGACAAGGGTTCTTGAGGGAGCCAACTACATTTCCAGCTCCATGCCCGGAATCGTGGTGGCCCTGGCCATGGTGACGATCACCATCCACTACGTGCCCGCGATCTACCAGACCGCCGTCGTCCTGATCGCCGCCTACGCCCTGCTGTTCATGCCGCGGGCACTCGTGAACCTGCGCGCGGGCCTCGCCCAGGCGCCCAAGGAGCTTGACGAGGCGGCACGGGCCCTGGGCAAGCCGCCCCTGGTGGCGTTCCTGAAGGTGACGCTGCGGTTGAGCGCCCCGGCCGCGGCAGGCGGCGCGGCCCTGGTGTTCCTGGGGATCGTGAACGAGCTGACGGCCACGCTGCTGCTGGCACCCAACGGCACCAACACGCTGGCCACCGAATTTTGGTCGCTCAGCAGCGAGATCGACTATGCCGGCGCCGCACCGTACGCCTTGCTGATGATCCTGCTCTCGGCACCCATGACCTACCTCCTTTTTGCCCAATCCAAGAAAGCAGCCGGACAGTGAGCACACCATCTTGGACTTCAATCACCACGGCCTCCAGGGTGCGGTCCGACGCCGGGCACGTCACCGACCATTTGCATGTCACCGGGGCGCGGAAGTCCTTTGGCGGCACCGAAGTGCTCAAGGGTGTCGACCTGACGGTCGCCCAGGGCCGCACTACAGCCATTGTGGGCGCATCGGGCTCGGGCAAGACCACCTTGTTGCGGCTGATCGCCGGCTTTGAAGCGCCCGACGCCGGCACGATCGCCCTGGGCGGGACCGAGGTTGCCGGACCCGGCACGCTGGTTCCGGCGCACAAGCGCAGCGTGGGCTACGTGGCGCAGGACGGCGCCTTGTTCCCGCACCTGAGCGTGGGGCAGAACATTGCGTTCGGGCTGTCCCTGCGCGGCAAGGCGGCCGCATCCCGGGTGGCGGAGCTGCTTGAAATGGTGTCCATGGACCCTTCATACGCCAAGCGCCGGCCCTCGCAGCTCTCCGGCGGGCAGCAGCAGCGTGTGGCCCTTGCCCGGGCGCTGGCCCGTTCGCCCGAACTGATGCTGCTGGATGAGCCGTTCAGCGCGCTCGACGCCGGGCTGCGCGTCGCCACACGCCGGGCAGTGTCCAAGACGCTCAGCGAGGCCGGCGTCACCACCATCCTGGTCACCCACGACCAGGCAGAGGCACTCAGCTTCGCCGACCAGGTGGCCGTGATGCGCGACGGCCAGCTGGCCCAGATCGGCAGCCCCTTCGTGGTCTATACGCGCCCATCCGACCGGGCCACGGCCGAGTTCCTCGGCGACGCCGTGATCCTCGAGGCCTGGATGGAGGGTTCCCTGGCACTGTGCTCATTGGGCGGCATCCCCGTCCGGCGGCCACCCGTGCAGGGCAGGGTCCACCTGATGCTGCGCCCGGAACAAATCCGCATCACCGAGGGTGGCAACATTCGCGGCACCGTGGTGGACACCGACTACTTCGGCCCGGAAACCACCGTGCGGATCGCGCTGGCGCCCATCGCCGTGGACCCCGCCAAGCCGGCGGACCCGCACCAGCCGCTCGGCGGGGAAGTCATCAGCATCCGGCACTGGAATGCCATGCTTGCACGGCCCGGGACCGAGCTGTCGCTTAAAGTGGTGGGCGAGGGCGTCGTCTTCCCCTGGGACGGCTAAGCGGCGATGAAGCCGGTTTTCCCGTAGGGCCCGGCGGTCAGTGTCATCGATCTAGATTTCTTGGACTTCCACCTTGTGGGGCCACCCAGCATGACGGGCCAAACCTGCCGCTGTCCCACATCTACGCCCGCGCGACAGTCAGGGCTGGAGCCCACGCCAAAAAAGATCGCTCGCGGTCGCGACGAGGTCGTCGGCCGGTACCCCGTCGAGGAGGCCTCCGGAGGCGAGTGTAGCGATGCCGTGGAAGGTCGCGAAGGCGACGAGCGCCATGCGCTGCGGGTCGCCGGGGCCGATCGCCCCGATCTCCTGGGCTGCCACCACAACGCGCATCGTGAGCTCCATCGAAGCGTGTCCCGCGGCAACGAGCTCTGCGCGGGCGCTGGGTGCGTGCTTGAGGCCGAACATGAGGGACAAGAGCGTCGGCTGGGCGAGAGCGAACCCGACATAGCTCTGTGCGAGGTCCTCGAAACGTCTTCGGGCCGCCGCCGGGGTGGTCGCCGCGCCTCGGGTTGCCTCTTCGAGGGAGGCGGCCAAGCGGTTGAAGCCATCTTCTGCCAGCGCATCAAGAAGCGCCTGTTTGTCGGAAAAGTGACGGCTCGGAGCTGCATGACTGACGCCTGCATCGCGCGCCAACTGCCGCAACGAGAGCGCTTCAACGCCTGACGCCTCGATACTGGTTGCCGCGGCTTCGAGCAGTGTGCGGCGGAGATCGCCGTGGTGATAGGGGTGTGAGGGCACCTGATGATCCTACCTCGATGTTGACATTGACAACAAGGGTAAGCCCCGGCAGAATGATGTCACTGACAACATTGTCTGCATCGGCGGAAGGAAGCCAAGATGAAGCTTGACCTTAGTGGGGGAACCACACTCATCACCGGCGCGAGTTCAGGTCTCGGCGTCGAATTTGCCAGGCGGTTCGCGGCGCGCGGATCAAACCTGGTGCTCGTTGCCCGACGAGCTGAAAGGCTCGAGGAACTCGCGGCCGAACTACGCGCCTCGGCGAACGTGCAAATTGAGGTGCTTCCGGCCGATCTCGGAGTTTCCGGCGCTGCGATCGCCCTGCGCAGCGAACTGGATAACCGCAAAATCCAAGTCACCTCGCTGGTCAACAATGCCGGCTTCGGGAGCCACGGCGCGTTCGACCAAGCCGATCCCGAACGCATGGCCGGTGAGATGCAGCTAAACGTGGGTGCCGTCGTCGAACTCTCCAGGGCTTTTATGCCCCAGTTGCTCCAGGGGCGGGGTGCCCTCGTCATGGTGGCGAGCACCGCGGCATACCAGCCGACGCCCGGCATGGCGGTTTACGGCGCGACCAAGGCGTTCGTGCTGAGCTTCACCGAGGCACTCTGGGCGGAGGCCCGGGGCACAGGGCTTCGCGTGCTCGCTGTAAGCCCCGGCGCGACGAAGACAGAGTTCTTCGATGTCGTTGGCACTGACGATGCATCCGTCGGTCGGAAGCAGACGCCTGTTCAGGTGATCGACGCGGCGTTTCGCGAGTTGGATAAGGCCAACGGTCGCCCAAGCATCGTCTCGGGGCGACTCAACCACATCACCGCCCTGAGCACTCGCCTGCTCTCGCGCCGAGCACTGGCGCGGACCAGCGCCCGCCTCCTGGGCGATGTCCACCTGGCCGCTCAACACGCAAGCTGACGACGACGGGCCTGCTGCCAAGTTCAGCCGCCCAGTGCCTTCACGCAAGCATTGAGCCCGCGAGTGAGCGAGATGAGCCCGGACGGGCCAAGCCCCTAAAGCATCCGCTCTTCGACTTCGTCCACTTCGGCTTGCGCGGCGGAGAGACGGTCAACACCGGCCGTCGCGAGTGCGGTCGGCAAGGCGCGGCCTGACCTCACTCAATCCCGCAGGGGAGGCGTGGCTGGGATGTCTGCCGTCAGTGACAACCGGTGAGTTCCGTCCTTAGGATGTTGACATGGAGCGACGGATCCACGATGTCCGGATTCATTACGTTGAACACGGTGGCGGCGTGCCTCTTGTGGCGCTTCATGGCGCCGGTGTTGATCACCGCGAAACCGAGGCGGGGATTGAGGCCCTCCATCCCCGCCCGGGATACCGGCGAATCTATCCAGATCTGCCGGGGATGGGACGCTCCACCACGGGATGCCTGGGTAGCAACAACGACGTGGTCACGTTGATGGCCGACTTCATTGAGCAATTGCAAGCCGGACCGGTGTTGTTGCTGGGACATTCCTACGGAGCATATCTGGCGCGTGGTGTGGCGGCCCGACGACCGGATCTAGTCCTGGGCCTGGCGTTGATATG